>CAZEFN010000084.1:0-3114 GCA_964511585.1 Candidatus Woesearchaeota archaeon | reverse complement strand
GAACAAACTTGCAAGAAACAATCTTTTATGCCACTTCACTGAATTCATAATCCATTGAGGAATTTCATAATCCTTATTTGCTTTGTTTCCCGTCGGAGTTCCTAATAATTTCAGAAAAATCGCAAATGCCATTGAACTGCTCTTCAGAGATGTCCCCTCTCTTGAAAATTCATAATCTTTATATTGAGTATTTATTTTATGATTTCTATTCCTTGAATACATACTTGAATTAAATCCTATTTTTTTCAAATCTTTTCTTATAATTTCCAGGTCATCTCTTTCGCCGTAAAATCCTGTCTGCGCTTTTTTGCCTATGCAGATACTTCCGTCGCCGAATGCAAAACCTATTATTTTAATAAGGTAAGGAATCTTCGCATTATCAGAATAAAGAGGCAAAAGACCGAGCGATTTTAATTTTTTCTTAATTTGCAATTTTGATGTTTTGCTTCTTCCCAAATTATCTATATCTCTTTCTGAAACCAGCAATTCTTTTTTTGGTTTTTTATACTCAACTCCCTCGAATGGAAACAAAAGAACTTCATCTTCATTTTTCAAGTCCTCTAATTTTTTCATTCTGTCTTTGGTAAAAAAAGGGTGTTCTCCTGTCGCAGAAATTTTAAATCCGTCTGTTGTTTCAACTTCAAATACCTTTTCTGAGACCTTTTTCATGAAGAATTTTATATTTGAATTTGACAATTTTTTATTATCCTTATCAAGGATGTTTAGGGAATCTTCATTAAAACTTTTCTCAAATGAATTTATTTTTTTAAAATATCCAAATTCACTTAAAATTTTTGAATCTCTGCTCAGGCAATTAATATCATAACCAACCCCGCCAGGAGAAATTATTCCTTTGTCTAAATCAAAAGCAGCAACTCCGCCGATTGGAAATCCGTAACCGACGTGCATATCTGGGAGAGCGATTGAATAATTTAAAATCCCCCTAAGATGGGCAACATTTGCAACTTGTTTTAGTGCATCTTCTTCTAAAGCCATCTTTTCAGAAATAATAATTTTTCCAGGAACCAGCATTCCGCCTTCTTTTGGTAATTCATATTCGTATTTATTTAACTTTCTTAATTTTTCTTTATACATTTTTTAACCAATGGGTCTTTCTTTAAATATATTTGGAATTACCTTAAGATTAATCAATTTTTTGATATCTTCTTTTCTATTTATAGACAATTCATAATAGATTGTACCTATGCCATTAATTCTCTTGTGAACAAGAGAATGTATTAGAAAAAAATTAGATAATTTTTCTTTCAGCATTAATAAATTTGATTCTTCCTTGGAGACGACTCTAACTGGATAAGGCTTTTTTATTCTAGCTTTTTCTTTCAATATTCCCAAAACAATTTCCTTGCAATTATCTTTTGGGAATCTCCAAATGTAATCCATATAATCCCGAATGGCCTTTGCTAATTTTTCTTTTTTATCAGGATGTAAAAATCCAACTTCCTTTTCGAATCTCTTTAAGTTATCCTTTCCAAAGATAAATATTCTAAATATGCCTCGTTTTTTAATTGTTTTTTTGATTGTTTTTATTCCAATTCTGTTGAGGGCATTAACCACTTGATCTATCCCTTCTTCATTAATACTATCTAATCCAATATGCCTATTCTGATGATGTTTACAAAACACCCATCCCTCACAATCAAAAAATGCTCTTAACCATTTTCTATCCAATTTATTATCTAGCGAAGGCATTTTCCAATCGCGGGAATAAAAACTTCCAAATTTTCTTATTAATTTTTCATACAATTCTTTATTTTGGACAACACATCTCTCCCCTTCTATAAGTCGCGGAACAATCCCAAAATATTCTCTAAACCTCTTTTGAAAATCTTTCAGTAAAACCAGATTAGTATTTCTAAAACCAATATAATAATATTTTTGCTTTTGAGTATCAGGATTTTTAATAACATAACCGTCGGCACAAAGGTAAGCATGAATAGTAGAGAGGCTTTCATCAAATTCCATAATAACTAATAGAAATTATAATTTAAATACCTTATGTATGTCAGGAACTTTCATTTTTCCTTCTTTAGGAATTTCATAAATATTTTCAAAGATTTTTTTGAGTTTCATAGAAAAGAGAAGAGGGAAGAGTTTATTAAATTTGTCGATTTATAGGAAATGTTAAAAATAAACATTTTTATTATTTATGATGAACCAACAATCTACTCCTGAAGCGAGAAGACTTTATTATGAATTGAAGAAGCAAGGCGTTCCAGCATGTTTAGAGAAAGGGATGGTTACAAACATATAGACATTGCAATCCCTGAAGCGAAAATAATATTGAGATTGACGGAGTGCATCATAATTATAATGCTCAACAAGCATTGAGTGACTTAAAGAGAACATACTATTCTTTTAAAAAACAATATTTTACATTAAGAATTCCCAACTCTCTCTTAAGAAATAATTTTGAAGAGGTTGTTAAGATAATTATAGATATTTTAAATGAGAGTAATAAACAATTAGATGATTTTGAGGAGGATAATCTTTGGTAATCAATTATTTAAATATTTCATCAAACATCAACCACAACCTGCACAGTCCATTTTCCTTTTTTCTCCTTGCGAACAAACATTTCATTATAAGTCACTGCCTTGACATCAATTGAAATTTCATAATTTTTAGCATCATCACCGACGAGAGTTGCAGTCAGTTTATTTTTTTCAATTTCCAATTTTTTAATCCCCCCAACAAAAAATCCCTCGCTGTCAAATAAAAACAACAATTCTTCTAAAAAATTATATAACAGATTCTCATAATCTTTTCCTTCAACCTTTATTTTTTTCTTCTTAATTGTTTTTACTTTTCCTTCATACATTGAATTAAACATTGCCAGCGCAGAATTTTCAAAAACTTCTTCAAGTGATTTTCCAAATGCCTGAAATTTTATGTCTGCTGTGTGTTCAAGGAATTTGAATTTTTTTCCCATATTATATTATCTAAAGGAGATTTTATATTTTTTATTGATGCTTGTGATATTTGAGTATAAATTTGTGTTGTCTTGATTGAAGCATGCCCTAGGATTTTTTGTATGATTCTTAAATCAGTTCCCTGTTCCAAAAGATGTGTTGCAAATGAATGTCTTAACAAATG
>CAZEFN010000083.1:0-14979 GCA_964511585.1 Candidatus Woesearchaeota archaeon | reverse complement strand
ATTATAACATTTGCCGTCGCTATTTCTAAATTGTTCTGACTCCTTACGATATTGAAAAGTCTTATTTTTCTGATTATTCAAAACAAAACTTTTTAAACACACATCTTCTAAAATTAATTATGACAACAGGAAAAGTTATTCAATTTCGACGAGGACGGCATGTTATTAAGGAAAGGCATTTTTTAATTGAAATTCCGAAAATTGCGACGAGAAAAGATGCTAAAAAATTAATCGGAAAAGAAGTTGTTTGGAAATCGCCAGCAGGAAAAATAATCCAAGGAAAAATTTCTGCACCTCACGGAAAAAAAGGTGTTGTTCGTGCAATTTTCGAAAAAGGTTTGCCAGGACAGGCAATTACAACAAGCGTAGAAATCAAAGATCCCACGCGTGCATCAATTAATAAATTAAACGACGCAGAGGTTGAAATAAAATAAAATGGCAACATTAAAAAAAGCATCAGCATATTCAAAAAAGAAAGTTGTTCCTTTTACAAGGATTTCTAAGAAAAAGAAAAAATCATTTATCAAAACAGTTCCACAACAGAAAATCGTGAAATTCACAATGGGCAAAGAGCAACTTTATAATCAAGGAAAATTTCTTTTTGAATTAAATGTTTTATCTACTGAAAAATGCCAGATTCGCCATAACTCTCTTGAAGCGTGCCGTCAGTACATTAACAAAAAATTAGATAAAGAATTATCAGGACAATATGTTTTCAGAGTTGTTCCATTTCCGCATCACATTCAGAGAGAAAACAAAATGCTTACTGGTGCTGGTGCTGACAGAATGCAGACAGGGATGCAACTTGCTTTTGGAAAATCCGTCGGAAAGGCGGCAATTGTCAAGGAAAATTCTAAAATATTTTTTATTGCAACTCCAAATAAAAAAGCATCTGCTTTTGCAAGGAAATTAATCAAACAAGTAAAACCAAAATTACCTTGTAAAATTAGAATTATTGAGAATAATAAATAATAATTTACTTCTTAGTCGCAACAAAAGTTCTTTGTTACCTTAGCGGGTGCTGGCAGGCATAAAAAAATTAATCTTTAAATTGGCTTGTTCTGAGTTGAAATTAAATTCTGAAAATAGATGGCTGGATTTGATTAAACTTTCAAAGAATCAATCTTATCTAAAATATCCAATCTATTCATTTAAAATTACCTCAACTTTTTCTACAATTTCTTTAGATTTTTTAATTAATTCATTAAGCAATATTTTATTTACTTCTGTTTTGGTTCCATATTGAAATTCTTCTCTTAATGATTTTGCATCTTTTTGAGTCATCTGCTCTGTTGTTCTAATAAAAGTTGTGTCTTCTTTATCTAAATTAATCTCTTTTTTTTCTATTAAATATTCAATTGTATTAATTGTACATTCATGATTTTTTGATTCAAATCCTTTTTTGAACAAAATAGCTAATAAAGAATGATACATTGCATAATATAATTGAGAAACTGCCCAGTCGCTAAATCCTCCCTGAATATTAAAATCTGCTGCTTTCAGATTATGTTTTGCTTTTTCTATATGTTCTTTAGAAAGTTTGCTATTTGGAGCAATTTTTTTCATTCTCTTTTCATTTTTAAGACACCACTTTAATTTATCTTCATATACTGACATTTTTAATCACCTCTAAAAATACAGATTCTCCTTTCAAAACAATGCCTGTTTTAATAATCTCTAGAATAGACTCCTTTCTATTATCAATCTCTTTAACTAAGTCAGATTTTTTAAGAATTAAGGGAATTATTGGTTTTGTTCTTATTTTTGATATTTCTAAACAAAATTTATTTACTTCCTTAATCTTATTTGTAACAAATAAAACATCTACATCATTAAATTGTTTATTTTTTAAAATAGAACCAAATAAGATAATTAAATCTGCATTTTTGAAATTTTTAATTTCATCAGAATAGATTTTTGCATAACTCTTCAAATTTCGTTTTTCTTCTAAAAGAATCAGCTCACATAATCTATTTGTTTCTTGGTTTTTTAAATTGAGAATGTAATAGTTTGCATTTCCTAATTTTTTTAATAAAACTATTTCATTTTTTTCTAAATCCTTTAGAATTTTGAAGGTACTTCCCAAACTAATATTAATCTCTTTAGAAATTTGATTTATATTTCTAAGTTCAAAATTTCTTAATAAATATCTTATTATTTTGATTGTGTTTTTGGGTATCATTTTCATTTAAAGTGAATGATTATTCAATAATAATGAATGTTTATAAAATCTCTTCTGCTTCGCCCCCCTCTTTGATTGTAAAAAGCAGGGCTGCGCCTGAATTACTTCTGTCATTTTCCTTTCTCCTCTTTTTTTAATAATTCAATTAGTGCTTTATTTAACGAAATAGAACGTGGAACTGTATCTTTCCATTTATTCCAGATTTCTTCTGGAATTTCCAATAAGAACTTCTTTAGTTTTTCCTCTTTTTTCTTTACCATTTTAATAGTTATTATAACTTATTTCTACTTAGTAATAATTAATTTAAATATTACTAGTAATCTTTATTTAATATTTATAATAAATTATTAGTATTTAAATGCTTTGGTTTTAGAGAAGATAGTAACACCCGCTAAGGTAACAAAGAATAACAAAAGAAAAATTTAAATAGTTTTAAAATAATAAATTAACATGGCAGAACCAGAAATTGATTATTCACGGGATGAAATTCCTAATGGAAATTCTCAACTTGAAAAAATGTTTATTCCATTAAAGAGAGATGCTGATGAATCTTTTGAAAAACCATATAGTACCGGAGATTTTAAAACTCTTTATGAAAGATTCAGGAAAATTCAAGAACAATTAAAAGGGCAGTCAAAAAAAGTTGAATCAATTGCAGAGGCATATTTGATTAAATATACAAAAAAAAATTATTCTAAAATAATTGATGAACTTGGTGAAAAAGGCTTGGTTGCAGTATTAACTCAGACGCCTTTGGAAAAAACAGGACAAGAAAAATATGACAGAGTTATTGAATCCTTTGAAAAGCAAAAAGAAATTGCTGAAAATTCACAGGATATAGACCCTGCCAGAAAATATCTGGAAAAAACCACAAGAAATAATCCAGAGGGAGACAGGATGCTAATTGATTATTTTCTGTCAGATGAACGTTTTGTTATAAGTATGTTAAGAGCACGTCTGAAAAAAGAAGGAGATTTTATTAAAAAATTATATTTAGGTCTGGACAAAAAAATGGATAAAGAAGAATTTAGAAACTTCTTATATAGGACTGCAGAAAAGAAAAAAGACGACCCTGAATTTTTGAAAAATATTTCAGAGATTCTTTATACTAAATTAATCAAAGATGGAATTAATGGGAATGGAAAAGAAACACAAGAAGAATTACAAAGACGTAAATTATTGGCAATGGGTATTGATACAGAAGAAAATTTCTAACTCACAAATTCATTAACCAACTTTGCCATCTTTTCCAGGAACTCTTCTGTTTTTTCCTGCCACGCGTCAATCTCAACACCTTTTAAATCAGAAATTTTTCCGTGTGAAATATCTTTGTGAAGTGCAAGCAAGTCACGATACCAGATTACATATTTTTTGTCTAATTTTCCACCTGTGACAAATACATTATGCAAATCACCTGTTATGTGTTCTGGC
This sequence comes from Candidatus Woesearchaeota archaeon, assembly GCA_964511585.1. GTDB lineage: Archaea > Nanobdellota > Nanobdellia > Pacearchaeales > GW2011-AR1 > ARS1301. The sequence goes on along the minus strand of CAZEFN010000083.1, from coordinate 11,366 downwards.
GACGGGGGGGTATTTCCTGCGGCTATAAGTGCTGCGTGAGCAGAATCAACCATTGCCCAGTATAATCCTTCAATTGAATTTAATTCTGCCGCCTTGCTTCTTGCAATGTGAATTGGTGCTCTCTGAAGACAATTATAAATTGCTTCTGGTGAAGGACGGATTTTTCCTGTTATAAGAAGATATTGCAATGGCATAAAAAATCCGGCAATGTCAATTAATGGTTCGCTGTAACGCAGAATATTCATAACAACCGGGTCTCCCCGAAGCAAGTCCTCCCACCATGTTGATAATTTTATTGTGTTTATGTGAAGTGATTTCTGATAAGGATTTGTTTCCAATAAATCATTCAGTCCACTGCGATACCAGGTTTTCATTTTGTCATCCCAAAGAATTGTTGCATCGTCGAGGATTATTATTATATCAATATCAGAACCAACAACAGAATTTTTTTTCACAGAAGAACCAAAAAGAACAATTGATTTTATTGTCTTGTCAAATTTTTTATATGCTTTTATTGCAAAGTCCATTGCAATGTCATGTTCTGATTTGAGATTTAGCGACGGAAAATCTTTACTGGAAACTTTAACTTCCTTTGGTCTCTGATTAGAACCTACTTTTACCTTACCAACAACTTTTAGTTTTGCTTTTTTAGAAAAATATTTATTGGGAATCTCATTTTCGGTTTTTTTATGAGAAGATTTCTTTTTTTTCACCATCTTTTCTTTTAATAAGGATTAATTCGATGATTACAGCAAAGATTAATGCACCTATTGAAAGGTTTATATCTACTGCTTCAAAATATCCTTTGTTTAATGTTTTTAGTCCATTAAGACTATCACTGCAAAATTTACAAGCAGTGGCAATGCTCTTAACATCTTAAACTAATCCAAATGCCCTTGCAAGTAATGCAATGATTATGATAATTCCAATTATCCATAATATTTTATCCAAATTTCTTTTGAACCAATTTTTCTTTTTTTTCACCATCTTTTTGTATTCTCTATTATATATTTTAGTTTATAAAATTATTCCATTGGCCTGCCACTCATTCTGCTCCCTTGCCCCCCAGGCATTTGCCCGCCGAGTTCTATTGGCAGCGACGACATTGAAAATCCAGAGCCCCACATTTGATAATTATTCTGAGGAAGCATCATTCCATATCCTCCAAAATAACCCTGTTGCAAACCAATTGTTTGATTCCAATACGGGCCAACACCCTCGCTGTAAATTGGAGAACCAAATGCTTCAAGAGTTGGCTGAAAAGGAGGCATTTTTCCCTGTTCTGAAAAGTGCTGCCACCAATGCATTGCCTCGACAATTTTTTTACCTTTATATCCTTTTTCACCAAGTTTTTCCATAATTTCTTTGATTGGAACATTTCCCATTCCCATTGGCAACTCTGTGTGCTCCATTCCAAAATTATCAGAAAGATGAACATGTTTTGTAAAAGGAGCAATGATCTTTGTTTGTTCAATTATATCTTTTTCAGAATAACCATATTTTCTTAACATATTAATATGCCCGACATCCCAGGTTGCACCAATCAACTGCTCTGCCTGTTTTTGTGCTTCTGATCTTGAAACACCTTCTTTTGCTAATTTGTCGACGAATTTTTTTCTTGATTCTTCAATAATTTTTTTCAGGTCCTCTCCTGTATTAAAAGCAGTTGTGCCTGCAGGAGGATTTTCAATGCAGATTATCGGTGCTTTTTTTCCTTTTTTTGTAAATTTATTGTAAGTATTCATAGCAACATTTGCAAAAGTTTCTGTTGTTTTATCCTCGGCAAATTTATCAATTCGTTTTAAAATTTCAGGAGGTTCAGACAATTTATCAAAAGTCGTCAATCCGTCCTCAATTATTTTTGTCATTTTAAGAAGACTCTCATCAGAATGCGGGTTTCTCCATATCTGGTCTGATTCTTTTTCTACTTTTTTATAAAAATCATCTAATATTTTTTTGTCTTCTGGATTTGCATTTTCATTTTTTGAAACAGCATTATAAGCAGTATCATAAAGTCGTTTTAATTGTCTGTATGAGTCAGAAATATAATTTCTTCCCACATGAAGATCAATAGAAACTTCTTTTCCTGATTCTATTTCAGCCCTTCCTTCTTTCCAATGACTTATTCCCATCGTCGCTGCATAACTTAAAGAAGTCAACTGGCTTTTCCACTGGTCTTCATTTAATCTTTTTACTTCTTTATCAATATCAATTTCTTTTTCTCCAGGATAAAATCTTGTTTTAATAGGAATTTTGTTTGGCGTTCCTGTTTCAATATCAACCACATAAGTTTCTTCTGCTTTTTCTCCTTTTGGAATCATAAAAGCAGGAACTGCTGCTGATGAATGAAAAGTTACTGGAATGTTTCCGTTGGGGTTTAAAAGATGCGCGCGCTCAACTGCCTGCTTCATTTGATTCTCGACGGCAATTCTGTTTGATTTTGAAAAACCCTGTTGTGTCATTCCAGACGGTTCAATAACTGGTGCGTGGAAAGTTATGTCAACACCAAGAAGGTCTGCCATTCTTTTTGCTTCTTTTAATTGCTCATTTGGAACAGAATCAAATGTTTCTGGAAAAACCTGATTTATCTCAATTGTTCTTGCACCTGCAGAAAGATTTTGCGACGCTGTTTTAACAATATTTGCAGAACGTGCGTCTGTTGACATTCCAATATCTCCGACACTAATTAGTTCAGGAATTGGTGAAAGATTTTGCGACGGGTCTAAAGATGAATAACCACCCTGATAAAAATTTTCAATTTTATAATTACCTATTTTTGCCATATTTAATAATGTAAATGTTCTTTAAAATCTTTTGCAAGTGCATTAAACTTTCTTTCAGATATTTTAATTATTGTCTCTATCTTGCTCATCTTTGAATTAATCACAAAAAGATAACTTATAATCAAAACTAATAATGATTGTTCTATTATCGGGCTGTTGCCAAAAAAATACCACCCGACGACGAATAGCGAAACTGCAAAAAGTATCCAAACAATTATGTCTTGAATTCTCATTTTACAAACCAAATTATTAACAAGATTACTGCTAATGCAAGAATTATCCATCCGATTATATCTCTCCAATCAACTCTTTTCATTTTATTTTAAGTTATTTTATTATTTAAACTTTCGTGAATGATATTTCTGGGCGTCGTCGCTTCCCTTGGTTTCCCATTTTTTTGGAGCAAAATATTCATCGCGGGAATCTTCTTTTTTAAATTCCTGCAATCCCAAATTTTTTCCGACGCTGTCGCGAACTCCAAAGGTTGTAGAAGAAGTATCATCAGAACTCGTTTCAGAATATTTATTTGAAGTTTCATAACCATTTATAATTGTATAGCTTTTTTCCCGAGGATTTTCATCTTTATCTTGCGTACGTGCTTCACTTGCAACATTTTCAAGACGAACTTCATTTTGCAAATTCACAACTTGTTCAAGAACAGGAGAAACGAATTCTTCCTGCGGGAGAAAAAACATTAATTCACTTGAATCAAATTTCGGTAAAGAATTATGGTTTATTTTTTCCACAACTTCTTCAATCTCTTCTTCTTCGGTGATATCTTCAAGTTCTGAATCCTCATCTTCTTTCTTTTTGGGCATAGAAAGTTAAAGAATTAAATTATATAAATATTAGTAAATGCTCTAATCTTCTTCATTTTCAAATTCTTCTTCTAATTCTTTTTCAAAACATTTAGGGTTATTTAAATTGCCCCTAATAAGTTGTTCCTTCATTTTCATAGAGGGTGTTAAAGTATATAAATATAACTTTTAGAAAATTTTATAAATTAATCTTCCATAAATCGTATGGTTGAGAGGTTTGTTCTCTGAACGCGAGTTACTCGTTTCAACTTTGATTCCATAAAGTGTGCACTTTTCTTTTATTTTTAGTGGAAACTAAAATTTACAGATGGTTAAAAAAAATATAAATAAAAACAAGAAAGGAAAAATAAACTTTAGGTATAACATTAGTGAATACTGGAGTTTATTGAGAAAATATAAGTGGCTGTTTTTCGGTTTATTGATTGTTACCTTGGTTACAGAAGGTCTTTTTGTGGTGGATAAATATTTGTTTAAGATTATTATTGACAGGGGGACAGAATTTATTGAAGGTAATTTTGCATCTGAACTTTTTTTAAAATTAGTTTTGATTTTAGCAGTTATTTATATTAGTATTGTATTAATAAGAAGTTTTGGCAAATGGTATAATATTCATCTTGAAGCAATTTTAGAATCAAAAGTAATTCTTGATTTAAAACAAAAATATTTTAATCATATTATAGAATTGTCGCATAGATTTCACACAACACACAAAACCGGTTCGTTAATTTCCAGAATGACTCGTGGAGCAGGCGCAATAGAGGGCATTACAAGTATAATAACTTTTCAATTTGCTCCGTTAATTTTTCAATTGATAATTGTTGGAATTTCAATTGCTTATTTTAGTTTAATTTCTGCATTAGTTTTATCTGGAATGGTTTTTATTTTTATCTTATATAGTTTTTATATTCAACAAATTCAGCAAATCCCAAAACTTGAATATATTAGTTCAAATGACAGAGAAAAAGGCTTTATAGGAGATGTTTTTACAAATATTGATTCTATAAAATATTTTGGGAAAGAAAAAAACATCCAAAAATTATATTCTAAAAAAAATGAAGACGTCAGGACAAAAGCATTAAAACATTGGGGCTATTATCGCTGGTTTGACGCCGGACAAGTTTTTATTCTGGGTTTTGGAACTCTTTTATTAATTTATTTTCCTTTAATGGATTTTTTAAATAAAGAAATAACTCTCGGAACCTTAACATTTATTTACACTGTTCTTGGGAATGTTATTGGACCCATGTTTGGATTTGTCTATGGAATGAAGGGTTTTTATCGTTCAATGGCCGACTTGCAGGATTTATTTGAATATGGAAAAATTGAAAATGATATTGAAAATAAACCACATGCAAAAAATTTGAGAATTGAAAGGGGGAAAATTGAATTTGAAAATGTTTCATTTAATTATGGGAAAAAACGCGCGTTTAGTCTGGATGATTTTAACTTGAAAATTAAGCCAAATGAAAAAGTTGCTTTTGTCGGGCATTCTGGTTGTGGAAAGACGACGCTGGTTAAATTATTATATAGATTTTATGATGTATTGGAAGGCAAAATTAAAATTGACAGAAAAGATATACGTGACGTGAAACAAGAATCATTGAGGGGAGAGTTGAGCATTGTTCCGCAGGAATGTGTTTTGTTTGATGATTCAATTTTTAACAACATTAAATTTTCAAATCCAACAGCGTCGAGAAGGGAAGTCTGGGAAGCAATCAGGTTTGCACAGCTTGAAGAATTTATCCTTAATCTTCCGCAAAAAGACAAAACAATTGTCGGCGAACGCGGAGTTAAACTTTCTGGCGGAGAGAAACAAAGAGTTTCAATTGCGAGAGCTATTTTAGCAAACAAAAAAATTCTGGTTTTAGATGAAGCAACTTCCTCTCTGGATTCACAGACAGAGTATGATATTCAATTTGCACTTGCAAAACTTTTGAAAAACAGAACTTCAATTATAATTGCACATCGTTTGTCGACGATAATGAATGCTGATAGAATAATTGTGATGAAACATGGAAGAATTATTCAGCAAGGAACTCATGAAAAATTAATTAATCAGGATGGAGAATATAAAAAACTATGGGATATGCAGAGAGGAGGATATTTAAAATAATTTTCTCCAGACCAATAATCCAATTATTCCTACAACACAAATAATTATTCCTATATTTGATGTTAAATTTGAAACACCTATAACAGCACCTGTTAGATTTGTTTTTAAAATTCCAAAGAAAAAAAAGCCAGCAGTAAAAACAGCAAGAAGGATATTAAATAACATTCTATAATCTTGATATGAGGGCTTTGTCAGGTTAGCATAAATATCTTCTCTTTTTCCTAATCCAAATTTTGATAATTCTCCTGCAAGAGTATAAACATCGTCTTCATCCATAATTCCAGAAGTAGTTATTGGAATCGGTTTTGATTTTTCTCCCTTATATTCAACAATCCCTCTTCCCTTTTCTCTTGAAAATTTAATACCTTTTTCAAGTTTTTCAACTCTTTTCGCAAGATCTTTAAATTGGAATTTATCTACCATTCTCTTTTTTTGTTTATCTAGATTTAAATATTTTCCTAATTATCAAAAGGCGGACGCGCGTCAAATGCAGCCATTCCATGAACTTTTTTGTAAACTTCAAAAACTTTGTAAGCTGAACGGATTGCCTGTTCTGCTGCGTATTTTCTCATTTGATTTGCTTCAAACCAGTCGTCGGGTTTTATTTTATCGTCGACATCTTTTTTTTCTGTTTTTTTATTTTCTTCTTTTTTATTATAAACCCCAAACATTGCAAGAAAAGGGTTTGAAGTGTCTTTCTTTTTTTCCTTTTCTTCTTCATCTTCTTTCTCGTCGAGAAAATAATCAATTTCCTCCTGCATTTTTTTAAGACTTTCCTCTGTTGCACCTTCAATTAATTGGAATAATTCATTAACATCTGATTTTTCAAGTTCTTTCTGGAGTTTGTTTATTTCATCTTCATTAAGTGCATATGCTTTGAAAGAAATATTTGTTTTCCCACCGAAAACATAATCGCCACGCTGTGCAAATTTTTGAGGAATCCCTCGAAATATAAAATCCACAAGCACGCATTTGTAATATTTTCTCTTTATTTTTCTTTTTTTGTCCATGCCATACTCTTTTAGCGGCTCTACTGCTTTTTTTGCAAGAAGTGTCAATTCAAGATAAATTGTATTAAAAGATTTCACTAATGCTGCATTTCTTCCTTGCTCCTTTTGTTCAAGTTGTGCAGATGTTCTCAGGTATGGCTTTACCCAGCGAGAATAAATTTTCAAAGAATTAACCTGGCTTTTCAAATAATTTCTTTCAAGTTCATATCTTTTTTTTAATTCACTCTCTGATTCTCTTACCCACATGTTGAATTCATAAATTCTTGGCTTGAGAATTCTTTTTACTTTGTCATTAAGGTCAATTTCTTTTCCATTTAATTTTAATGATTCATCTTCAACTGCAAGAAATGCGTCGCGAAGTGTTTGAAATCCGAGCTGTCCTGTTGTCATTGCATTTATTGAACCAGCACCCTTTTGCATGTCAACACGGTCCATCCAGATTTGTTTTAGTGCGAGTCGTGAAGCATCCCTCGTCGCTTTGTCGCTGGATTTTAATCCTCCATAATGTGATAAACGAATTTTAAATTCTTTTAAATCATAAATTATATTCATTACACTTCTAAGAACAGTATTTATGTCGGCAAGTAATTTTGTTCCCTGCTGTTGCATGATGCTTGCCCGTTGCTGAAATTCACCAAAATGACCTGAACCAGGACTTGAAGTAAAATTATCATAAAGTTTTTCAACTTCAAGTCCGAGACGGTCTGACATAAAATCTAAAATCCAGAAATATAATGGTTCCATTTGTTCAATAGAAGAGGTGTAGCGAATTAAATGTTCTGCACTTGGCCCATTTTCAGAAGAAACAGTTGATCGTGGTTTTACTTCTTCTACAGGAATTTTTTCAGCAGAACCATATTTTTTTAATAATTCTTTTCCATTAGATGCATAAAGTTTGGGATTAATTTTTCCGATAATCTGCTCTGGTGTTGCCATAAAATAATAATGAATTTGGATTTAAAAAATGTTTGTATAATGTGTTGTAAAAATTTAAGATTTTGCAGAATATCTTAATTAGAAAAATAAATAAACAAAGTTAATATTTTATTTTATGAATTTAAAAATTCTTTCAAAAAAAGAAGGGGTTTTTATATTGGCTTTAATTCTGATAACTTTTATTGTTTATTCTCCTTCAATGAGCGGTAGACTGTTTTTCGATGACGAATATTTTATTTTGAGAAATGTTCATGTGCATGAATTGGGAAATATCCCTCAATTATTCGTAAGTTCTGCAGGAGCTGGTGCAGGACACTTTGGAACTTTTTATCGCCCTGTGCAATTTGTTTTTCATGCTTTGGTTTATTCAACATTCGGAGAAAATCCGTTTGCCCATCATGCCTTATCAATTCTTCTTCATATCGGAGTCGGAATTTTGTTTTTTTATCTTCTTAGGGATTTTAGAATTTCAGATAAAATTTCTTTCTTTTCTGCATTGCTTTTTTTAATTCATTCAGTTAATACGCAGGCAGTAAGTTATATATCAGGATTAGGAGAACCGCTTGGGTTATTTTTCCTTCTCTCTGCAATTATGATTTACAGAAAAAAAGAAATTCTTTACAAAAAAATTGGAAAATTCCCTGTTTATCTTTTTTTCACGCTGACATTAATTTTTTCTTTTCTCTCTAAAGAAAGGTCATTAATTTTTCTCGGGCTTTTTTTAATAATTGACTTGGCTTATCCTTCTAAAGACAAAAATTCTCTGATTAAAAATTTTAAAAAAAGTTTAAAAGAAAATAAAAGTTATTACTTGATTATTGTTTTAACTACGCTGTTTTATTGGATTGCAACAATAACCTTTTTGAACTTTGGGCAAAAGAGTTTTTCCTCTTCAAGTGCAATCTATAACGAGAGCATTCTGGTAAGATTTTATAGTTTTCTTTATTCATTTTCTGAATATTTAATTGTGATATTTTTTCCAAAAACACTTTACTCTGAAAGGGCATTTGTCGTTATGGAAAGTTTTCTGAACACCAAAGTTATTGTTTCTTTTTTATTAATTTGCTTTTTTGCTTTTTTTTCTATTTATAAATTTAAGACACAAAGGCATCTCTTTTTTGGATTTTTTTGGTTTATTATTGCTCTTTTCCCGACGTCAGGAATTATAATTATGTTTTATACTATGAAAGAACATTGGATTTATTACAGCATGCTGGGTTTTTGTTTTGTATTTACTTTTTATTTTTTTGAAACAATAAAAAATAAAAAAATAGCATTAACAATTTTTATAGTGTTGTTGGTTTTGCTGGGTGCGAGAAGTTTTGAGAGAAATTCAGAATGGTCTGATCCAGAAACATTCTTTCAGAATGAGTTAAAATATAATCCTTATTCAGAAAATGCAATTGCAAATCTCGCTTATGAGTATTATAAAAAAGGAGAGATAGACAAAGCAATAAAACTTTATGAAAAAGGAATCAATGTGACAAACTCAATCCAGCTCGCGATGATGTATCATAATCTCGGTTATATGAATTATCTGAAAGGTGATGTGGAAAAAGCAGTTGAATTATATCATAAATCACTTGAAATAAATCCTTATTATTACTACGCATTGCAGGAACTTTCAAAATATTATTATGAAAAAAGAGATGAAGAGAATTTTAAAATATATTATACACGACTTTTAGAGATTGAAAAAAATATTTATTTAAATTAATAAAGATAAATTTTTATAAACACAGGATTTATTTGATTATATGGGATTTTTTAGCAGAAAGAAAAATGAAGATTTTGTTGATTTAACAGGAAGATATAACAGACAAAAAGAAAAAGCTGAAGAAATCAGAAAAGAAACACAAAGTATTTCTGAAAATAGTTCTAATCCTTTTGGATTTTTTAGTGCAGTTGCAAAATCAGCGTCGGAAAATTCAGAATCATCTGGTTATGTTGATATGACAGAAGGGGCAGAAGAAAAAAGACGCAAACTTGCAAAACGCCTGACAGCAATTACAGAAAAACTTGAAGAATTATCAAATCAAATTTATCATATCCAACAAAGAATTGAACTTTTGGAAAGAAAAGCAGGTGTTGGAAGCGGATATTAAAATAGGATGAATAAAATGAAAAATCTAAAACTTAAAACCCGTGCATACGCACTGAAAAACGCACTCGCATACAATGGCAAGGCAAATCAGGGTTCTGTAATATCGTCGCTGTTTCACGAGGGTTTGAAAAAAGAAGATGTTAAAAAACATATTAAAGAAATTTCTAAAATTGTTTCAGATGTGAATAAACTTTCAATTGAAAAACAAAAAAAAGAATTTGAAAAATCAAAAAACGAAATTTCAGAAAGAAAAGTCCGCGAGGGTTTACCTGAACTGCCGAATGCAAAAAAAGGAAAGGTCGTGATGCGGACTGCACCAGCAGCGTCGGGGGTTTTGCATATTGGACATGCTTTGACTTATTGCACTTCTTTTTTATTCGCAAAAAAATACAACGGAAAAATTTACAACAGAATAGAAGACACAAATCCTGACGAGATTTTCGCACCTGCATATAAAATGTTTGTCGACGATTTCAAGTGGCTTTTTGATAATTATCCAAATATGGAATTTGTAATTCAATCAGATAGGATGAAGATTTATTATGATTATGCAGAGAAATTAATAAAGAAAAATTTTGCTTATGTTTGCACTTGCTCTTCTGAAAAGTTCAAAAAATTTTCAAATTTCAAAGAAGATTGTCCTTGTCGGAATAATGAACTAAAAGAAAATCTTTATCGTTGGAAAAAAATGTTAGATAAAAAAGGATATGCACCTGGCGACGCTGTTTTAAGATTTAAATCATCGATGAGTGATGCAAATCCTGCAATGAGAGATTTTCCTCTTGCGAGAATATGTTTAACAAAACATCCAAGACAAAAAAATAAATATCGTGTTTGGCCTTTGATGAATCTCTCTGTTAGCGTCGATGATATAGAAATGAAAATGACACACATAATTCGGGGGAAAGATCATCGGGATAATGCAGAAAGACAAAAATTAATCTTCAAAGCATTGGGTTTAGAAAAGAAATTTCCATGGACTGCTTTTTTAGGAAGATATAAATTTACAGATATTGAATTATCAAAAAGAAAAATGAAAAAAGAAGTTGAAGAAAAAAAATATTCTGGTTGGGATGATCCTGAATTACCGACGCTGATTTCATTAAGAAAAAGAGGATACAAACCACAGGCATTTTGGAAATTTGCAGAATTAAGAGGGTTGAGTGAAGCAGATAGAATAATTAGTAAAAAAGAATTTTTTAGATTGTTAGATAATTTCAATAAAGATATTTAAAAAGATGAATTATTTATTATTAATAACAAAAACTGAAAGGGGGTTTAAATGCTATCAAAAAAACAAGGTATATCAGGAATTGTAACAACAATTATAATAATTGGTATTGCTTTGATTGCGGTTGGTGTTGTTTGGTATGTGTTGAATACTGTTATTGAAGAACAAAAAGAAACTGTTGAAAGTTCCTCAGGTGAATTATTTCAGACATGTGATGAAGCAGGATATCATGAAATGAACGCTTCAGTAACAATATGCGACGGTGCTATAAAATATATTGGCGGTCAAAAATGTTGTACAGAACCAACAGCCTAAACAACTTTATTTAATATGAATTTTTTTTTAAATAAAAAAGGGATATCTGGAGTTAT
>CAZEFN010000082.1:0-5492 GCA_964511585.1 Candidatus Woesearchaeota archaeon | reverse complement strand
TCTTCTCGGAAAATATTTCAGTTATAAAGAAAGAACAACTTTGAACAGAATGCGAAAAAACAACCGCAATGCGGTTTCCCTCGGAGGCCGAGAGTTTACACGAGCATCGCATCACAACTAAAAACGAGTGTGGGCTCGAGTTTGAAGAAATCGGGTTCAGAACTTCGAGGAAAGTCGCAGAAACACCAGCGGCGAGCGACTTCGTGGTAGAAACTATTGTAGTTTTTTCTACCATTGTAGTTTCTTTTTTTCTAAAAAAGAAACCCACTTTCGTGCGAGGTCGCGAGTTTGTCTGCAGAAGCATTTAAAATTTTAATTTCCTGCCTTCTTTCCCTTCGTGCTCGCGACGAGCAAACAGAAAAAGAACTTGAAAAAATTCTGCCTAAAAATACTGGAATGAATTCAACGGAATTTTTGTTTTATTCGGAAGAACAATCTGCCAGCCGATTTCTCCTTGGTGCTCCAAATGTCCTATTGAAAAATATTGCAAGAAAATTGGTGTTAGAAAAAAGTAGGTAACATAATCTTTAAAAACCAACTTCTTCTTTTTTCAATTATGAAACGTTCAAGCCGTAGATGGAAAAAGAAAAGACAAATGCGTTGGAAATGGCAACGTAAAAGACTTAAGAAAGAAAAACGAAAAAGAAAACTAAAAAGAGCGAGAAGTAAATAATTTTATATCAGATTATATTTTCTTAAAATTTTTATATCTTTATCAACTTCCTTATGAGATGATGCATGAACAATAGTATCTGGAAGTTCATATGGACCGAATCTGCCTTTTATTATCCATTCTAAATTATCTTCATATTTCATTGGCCTGGTTATATTACTGATTCTAGTAACAATATCCTCACCGCTAATTAAAGATAGAGCAATTTTACCTTCATTTTTATAAGCATAACTTTTGAGGGCTTTTTCAAGAATTTCTGGTTTTAATTGTGAGTAAAACTCTTTCCAAAACTTAATTGATGGCTGGAGAATTCCCTTATAATCAAATTCAAATTTTCCATGAGGGAACAACCTGCTTAAAAGATAAACAAAAATATCATTGGCATTGTCAACTGAATGTGATTTTGCAAAAAAGAAGTTATATTTTTTACCATAAAAAACCAGATTAAAGGATATAAAAAGATTATTATAGTTAAACTCATTTTTCATCACAGAAATCTTTATTCTATAACAACAATCCTTAAAAACAAACCCCCTTTATTCTTTTTATGGTAAGCGAAATCTGGACTGAAAAATATCGTCCGCAAATTTTTACAGAACTCGTGGGACAGGATGACACAATAAAAAGAGTAGAATCATTAACCCGTTCTCTTAATATCCCGCATCTTCTCTTTGCAGGACCCGCAGGAACAGGAAAATCTACTCTTGCACTTATTGTTGTAAAAGAACTTTTCAAGCAAAACTGGAAACAAAATTACCTTGAACTAAACGCTTCTGATGAAAGAGGAATTAATGTCGTGCGTGAAAAAGTAAAAAACTTCGCGCGGACAAAATCACTCGGTCCTGTTCCGTTCAAGATTATTTTTCTCGACGAGGCAGACGCACTCACACCAGAAGCACAGCAGGCACTCCGACGAACAATGGAAAATTATTCAGCAACCTGCAGATTCATAATGTCCTGCAATTATTCCTCAAAAATCATTGACCCAATCCAGTCCCGTTGTGCAATTTTTAGATTTAGGTTACTTGAAAAAAAAGATATTTCAAAAGTCATAGAAAAAATAGTCGAAAAAGAAAATCTCACAATAACTCCTGAATCATTTGAAATAATTTACGAAGGAAGCGAAGGTGACTGCCGTCGTGCAATAAATATCCTCCAATCAACAGCATCTGTCTCGCCAAACATAACTCCTGAACTTTTGTCTACAATAATCGCAGGAACAAAACCACGAGATATAAAACTTGTTCTTGAATATGCACTATCAGGCGACTTCCAACGTGCAAGAGAAAAATTACTTGATGCAATGCTGAAACAGGGACTTTCAGGACAAGACATAGTCAAATCAATTCAAAAAGAAATCTGGAATCTTCCAATTGAACCAGAAATAAAAGTCAAGATAACAGAAAAAACCGGTGAAGCAGAATTCCGAATTGTCGAGGGAAGCGACCCGTTCATACAACTTCAGGCACTTCTGGCATCATTTGTCCTCGCTGGCTTGGGAAAGGATTAAAATGAAAATTGGAATGAATGCAATGCAAGGGGGCAAAGCAGTATTAGCAGTAAATAAAACAAGAAAAGGGATAGAAAATTATATTAGAGGTAATATTAGAGTTAGGTTTTGCACATATCTTAAATCAAAAAATTTATCTTCTTCACCCAATTCCAGAGATACCCTTTTACAAAACAGAAATAGAAGCAATGAAACCAATAATCCTCGACGGAGATTTGACAAAAATTCCAAAATAAAAAATCAAATTAACTAAACTTCTCGCATTGGGCGGGAGGGAGGGATTATGATAAAAACATGGACTGAAAAATATCGTCCGAAAAATTTCGCAGAATTCAAAGGACAAGAAGAAGCAATTAGAATAATAAAAAATTTCCTGTATAATTTTACAGATAAAAAAAATAAGCGACGGAAAAAAGCAATTCTTCTGCACGGACAAGCAGGCACAGGAAAGACAACTCTTGCGTATGTAATTGCAAATGAAACAAATTCTGAAATATTTGAACTCAATGCATCTGATTTTAGAAACAAAGCAAAACTTCAGGAAATTCTCCAGCCAGTTTTACAACAACGCTCACTGACAAAAGAAAAAAAATTAATTCTTATCGACGAGGCAGATGGAATAAGCGGATATTATGACAAAGGAGGAGTTCCAGAACTTCTTCGATTAATTGAAATGTCTCCCTATCCTGTTCTTATCACAGCAAACGACGCATTCAGCAAAAAACTTTCACCAATAAGAAAAAAAGTTGAAATGATTTCATTGGGAAAAATAACGCAGAATACAATTATTGATGTTTTGATGGATATCTTAAGAAAAGAAAATTTATTTTTGAATTATAATATTCTTCAGGGAATTGCTTTCAGAACACAAGGGGATATTCGTGGGGCAATAAATGATTTGCAGTCAGTTGCAAGAACCCGCGACCCGACGCTGCTGGAATTCTCAGAACGCGAAAAAGAAACAGACATATTCAATGCATTAAAAAAAATATTTAAGGAAAAACCAAGCAAAGAAATGTTGAGATTATATGATTCTGTGAAAATGCCTCTTGATGAAATCCTCTTATGGATAGAAGAAAACATTCCAGCAGAATATCATGGCAAAGCACTTTTCAATGCATATCAGGCATTAAGCAAAGCAGATTTATTCAAAGGTAGAATTTACAAACAACAATATTGGAGATTCCTCGTCTATCAAAATATTTTTACAAGTTATGCAATTGCATCTGCAAAAAAAGAACCAAATAATAATTTCACAAAATACAAAAGACCAGAAAGAATTTTAAAAATCTGGCTCAACAACCAAAGACAGGCAAAACAAAAATCAATTGCACAAAAATATGCAAAACTCGTCCACGTCGGAGAAAAACGCGCAATGCGGGAATTTCCAATAATAAAACAAATTGTAAAATCTAATTCTGAAATTCAAAAAGAACTTCGCCTCAACGACGATGAAATTGAATTTGTTATGAGAAATTAAATAAATAATTAAACCTGTGGGGCAGTGCATCCAGTTGTTTGAGCAAATGCCTCAAAAGTTCTTGCACCAGAATATTGTTCACCATTGATTTTTATTGTTGGGAATCCAGTTATATTTTCCTTACTACATAAATCTGCATCTTTTCCAGTTTGTCTGCTTTCAGTTTGACATTCAAGCATCATCTCTCCTGTATTTTTCAAACCCCCAAAAGTATCAATAAGATTATGACAATGCCCGCACCAACCAGCATAATAAACTCTCATACCCTTATCATACAAGCAAGAACTAAACTCCTGAATTAAAAGATTTTCTTCTTCTGTATAAGGAGATATTACCTCTTGATTTTCTTGAACTTCCTCTTCTTCAAAATTTAATTCAGTCAAACCCTGAATGAGATAATTCCCATCTTTTGTAATATACAAAGGAATGTCCCGCCCTTGATAAGTTATTATTGCTAAATATAAATAATCATTATAATTTTCTATTTGTTTCAAGGTCCCTTGTCCTCCTGTTTGAACTAGAAGAAAATTTTCAAGTGAATTACCTGCATCCCCTTCACTCACAACATTTCCAGTGATTACACTTCCTGTTCCAATAAAACTATTAAACAAGAGAACAACCACAACCATGCCAAGAATAACCGTCGCTGCAATAAAAGGATTTTCCCGAATTTTATCAATCAAACCTTCTTCAGAATCATCTTTTTCATCATTGATTTCTTCATCAGTATCTTCAATCTTTTTAACCATCCAGTGAATAGAAAAACTCATTTAAAAATATTTGGGTATACAAACAATTAAAAAATATACAAACTATTTTTTTTATGCCTTATGATATAATTGTCGGAAGAGACAAATCAAGAGAAGAGGGAACAAGAGGAGCAGTTTATGTTGGAAAAACATATGTAACAATGGGACAGCACACTTCACTTAGCAATAAAATATTTTTAGATGTTGCAAAAAGCCATGTTGTCCTCGTCGCTGGAAAACGTGGAAGCGGGAAGTGCCTTCATGGAGATACATTAATTTCTCTTGCTGACGGCTCACAAATTCCAATAAAAGAACTCGAAGATAACAAGGAAAAAATCCTCTCACTAAACAACAATTTAAAAATAGAAAATTCTGAAAAAACAGAATTTTTTTCAAGAGAGGTTGATAAAATACTCAAAATAAAATTAAGAAGCGGAAAAGAAATAAAACTTACCCCAGAACATCCTCTCTTAACAATAAAAGGTTGGAAACCCGTTCATGAATTGACAATAGGAAGCAGAATTGCAACGCCAAGAAAAACCTTCTTTGGAAACAAAGAAATGCCTGAACATGAAATAAAATTGCTTTCTTATTTGTTAGCCGAAGGGCACACCAAAAGTATTGTATTGTTTGCAAACTCCGACGGGAAAATAGTGAAGGATTTCAGAAAATCCCTTAAAAAATTAGATCCAACTCTGGAACTAATAAAAGAAAAAGAAAATCATTATAGAATATCTTCTCCAAATTGGAAAAATAAAATAATAAATTCTAATGATATAAGAAATAAAAAGGGGCAATTCACAAATGAAAGTAAAAATATTTACAAAAAAAGAAGCATAAGAGAATTAATTGAAAGAGAGGAAATGTTTGGATTACTTGCAACGCAAAAATATCTCTCTCAAAATATAATGCAATTAAAAGAAGAGAATCTGGCTTTATTTTTGAATAGGTTGTTTAGTTGTGATGGAAGCATTTACAAAGTTAATAATTATTGGGAAATTTCTTATGCTTCATCATCTGAAAAATTAATCAAACAGATTCAAAGTTTATTATTAAGATTTGAAATTCTCTCGAAGATAA
>CAZEFN010000081.1:0-2275 GCA_964511585.1 Candidatus Woesearchaeota archaeon | reverse complement strand
TCTTTATTGAATAAATATCAATTTCAGTTTTGGTTTTTTTAAGATAATCTTTTACCTCTTTTAAAAATTTCGTTTTATCTTGTGGAAATTTAATTCTTTTATACTCCATTTTACTTTTTACTAAAAAGTAAAAGTTTTATTTAAATGTTTCGATTTTTTCATTTCTTCCCAAAAGATTATTCATCTTCTTTTTAGAAAAAAGAAGCAAAAAGACGGCGAATCCTCTAATACATTAAAAATTGATGGTGTTCCCACCATCCCAAAGTCCGATTTAACTTTACATTTTTGCTTTCGGCATCGTTGCACTAAAATGTAATCCCTGCAAGTATTCGGGAGAAATGAACAGCAGATTAAGCGGTTCCAAAACCTTGCAGGTTTTTCCACCCATATTTTTCCTTCGGAAAAACATCGCTTAATCGCATACGTAAATAAGTCAACCCTTTATTTCTCCATTCAGGATGTCCTTCTAGTAGTTCATTAATTTCAATTGGGTCTATATAAAATTAAGATAATTCTTTTTTAAAACTTATCGCACTTGGTGCTTCGCCAACTCGAGCCCACACTCACATCAGGGGTGATGCAGAAGGTTCGTGTAAACTCTCGCCATGCCAATGGCATTCCGGTGAATTAAAATTCTTTTTTAAAACTTATCGCACTTGGTGCTTCGCCTCCATGCCAGGTAAATCTTGGGCGAATTTGAACAGGATAAATTCTTTCTGAATTGTCGTCGAGAATTATTGCAGAGCCTTTTGTATGGGGGAGTTCGTCCATATATTTTTTTATGCTGTCAAGAAGATAACTTTGCATTATATAACTTAGTGCGTCGAGGTCTGGTTTTGAAGTAACTCTGTGTGAGATTACTAAGTCGGATTGTGTCATGACATCGCGGTGGATTTGTCCTGGTTGCTGTGTTGCAAGAACAAGTGAAATTCCTGGCTGCCGCCCTTCTCTGAGGAGTTGAACAAGTGCGTCTGTTGCAGCTGTTTTTTCTCCAAGTGGAAGAAATTCATGTGCTTCGTCGATGAACATCCAGACAAGTGGATTTTCTTTTTTTTCAGAAGAATAAGTATAATCAAGTCCGCGGTTAACTGATTGGATCTCTTCTTTTTTTCTCGCGTCCATTCGCTGATTAAAAATTTTCCTTGAAACCAGGCTTATTACCAAAGCCCGAACATTAAATGCACCAATTGAATTGTAGACACTTAAATCCAGAACTGTTGTTGTTCCTGCATTTACCAAATCCTTGACTTGTGTTGGTTTTTGATTTTCTTTTGCAAATATTCCCCAGTTGTTTGCTGCAGAAAATAAACCAATTGCTGCGTTCTTGCTGTTTTGCGATGCATTTTCATCCTGTTTTATATTAGATATAATTTTATTAATTGTGAATGTACCCTGTTTTTTTAATTCTGAAATTGTTTTTTCGATTAAAACAGCGACGGGGCTTACAATATTTAAACCAAATGTTATTGCCCAATCTTCTGCGTTTAGTTCTGTTATGTCAAGTGCGAATTTTTCATCTATTGGAATTCCTTTGTCAAGATATGTGTCAAAATGTCCAAAAGGGACAAATATTTTTGTAGGCAGGTTTTTTGATTCAATGTCCCAGTCGCGCAGGAGTTCCTTGTCTTTTTCATTTTGAAATTTCATTGTCCAGTAAATTCCCATTGTGTCAAAAATTAATGATGCAATGTTTTGGTTGATTTCTTTTGGGAGATTTGATAATTCTTCTGCGAGGACACCTAATGTATAACTATTATGAACAATTATATCATTAGCTATAAAGTTATGATTTTCTGGGACACAAATATCATAAACCTTAAAATTTCCATCTAATATTTTCATAGAAATAATTTCATCCCAAAATATTTCTGATTCTGCAAGAATTTTCAAGCCATTATTTTGTTCGATTTCTGCAATTTGTAATAATGTTTGTCTTGAGGGAGAATAATTTATTCTTTCTCTCATTGCTTTTGGATATTTGTATCCCACACTTTTTCCAATTCTTGTCCAGCTGAGAGGTTTGTATGTTTCCCATATTTCTTTTGGAATTGTGTCTATATTCGGATTTCTTATTTTAGATTTTATTTCTTTATAGGCTATTTCCTGTTTTTTTTCTTTTTCTCCAAAAAATCTTATCTTTTCTATAAACCTTAATGTGTTTTCTGCATTGATGACGAGTTCATATGAATTAAATTCTTTTTTATTAAATTTTATTTTTTTATTTCTTTTTTTTGACATTATTCCAAATCTCAAGAGGATGCTTTGTATTTGATTA
>CAZEFN010000080.1:0-2155 GCA_964511585.1 Candidatus Woesearchaeota archaeon | reverse complement strand
TTCACCTATCTCCTTCTTGTAAGTATCAAAGAAATTTTTCGCCTCAATTATCAAATCTTCTTTTTTGGGCTTCTTTAATTCTTCCATAAAAAATCAGAACTATTGCTTTTTTATAGATTTATGTGAATTATCAAATAGTTTGGAAAAATAGAATTATTTTTAGGTGGTGATTATTTATAAATTCATTAAATATTTTCTAACCATTTTTTAAAAATCATCTTCAATTTTACCTCCTTACATCTATTTTATTTCTTCAACTAAGTGAAGAATAATTCTCCACGATTTTTTAATTTTCATTTTAATAAAAGAATAAACAGCGTCGAGTATTTATGCTTTTCTATCATTTTACCGACGACAAATCTAAATTTATTTAAATCTATATATCTATATATTATGATTCCAAAAACCTTAAATAATCAAACCACTATTATTTATTATGGAAAAAATGGTAAAAATTCCTCAGGAAGAATTTGAAAAAATGAAAATTATAAAATCAAACATAGACACTGATTTATTAGAACAATTTATTTCAAGTTTGAATGACATCAAAGAAGGGCGGATAAAAAGAGTTATGTAAAATCATCCTGCTTGAATAAATTTTCAATTTCTTCTCTTAACAATGCAAGAATTAATTTTATCGTATTAATTATTTTCTGCTGGTCTTTTTTTCCGCTGATTGCAACCATAAAAACGCTTTTCAAATCTTCATAAATTAAATAATAAATCCTAAAAACACCAATTCTTTTTTCCCTAAACCATTTTACATTTAAAGAATTTCCAACACAAGGATTTTCAGCAAGTTGTTTTTCAATTTTTCTAACCTGCTCGCAAAAATTAAAATCAAATTTAGAAAGTTCTCGCTCAAATCTTGCAGAATGATAAATTTTATAATTCATAAGAAAAATAATAAAAAATAGGTTAAAAAACTAACGAAAAACTTATTTATAATTCTTCAACGCTGTTTTAACATTCTTCAAAAGTTGTGTCATACTATCCTCAAGCTGTGCCTTATTTTTTGTTCCTGTGCACACAAGTTTTCCGTTTGAAAACAAAAGAAAAGTTGCATTGGGTTCTGCAAGTTTGTAAACAAGTCCTGGAAATTGCTCTGGCTCATATTCTGTATTCTCCATTTCAATGGCAAGAAAGTTGAGATTAAGTTTAATGTCAATTGTTCCTGAAGCAACTATATTTTGAACTGTTATTTTTGGTGTGGCTGTTATTTTAATATTTATTTTTTTAAGTTGTTTTATGACTTCTTGGATTACTTGTTTTACCTGAGCAACTGATTTTGTTCCAGTGCAAACGAGATTTCCCGACGAGAAAACAAGAACAGCAGACTTTGGTTCTTTAACTCTTAAAATAAGTCCTGGAAATGTTTCTGGATTGTATTCTGTATTTGATTGTGTTCGTGCTAGTTTTGTGAGAGGAATTGGTTTTTCAAGAGAAGTTGTGGCTACAATATTTTGAACTTTGTAGTTCGATTTTTTTGTTGTCATTTTAATTTTTAAAAGAAATTTTTATTTATAAAGGTATTGAAGAAATCAATTCTCTTTCCTGAATCTCTTTTCAATGTATTCAATTAGTTCACGTCCGCGGATTTGCGTGCTTGACGGCCCTGCACGAATATAAAACTCTTCTTCACCAGAAGGATTTTTCAAAAAAATTGATTTATTACTCTGTAAACATTCTAATTTCAGGATTGTTTTTTCTTCAAATGAGATTAACTGATTTTCAATTAAATCGAGATATTGTTTTCCAATTTTTTCACGAATTAAATTTGTCAGATGCAAACTGAACTTGTCGCTGTTTTCAAATCTGTCTTTTTCAATTCCTGTAATTTTTCCATCATCTGACACCCCGATTAAAAGCGTTCCTCCTTTTGTATTAAGAAATGAAGAAATTGTTTTTAGTATTGAATATTCAATTTTTTTATCAATATCATTTGTGTGAATATTTACCCGCAGTGTTGATTTAAATTCTGTTTTTTCATTTTCTCCTTTTTCGATTATTTTCATTATTTCTTCAGGAGAATCTGTTTTTGAAAATATTTCAGGATTTATTTTTTTGAATTTATTACCCATACTTCCAATTTCTTTTTTGGTTTTCAATATCTTTTTTTATTTCTTCAAGGGTTGCGATTTCATCTGATTTTTTG
>CAZEFN010000079.1:0-4889 GCA_964511585.1 Candidatus Woesearchaeota archaeon | reverse complement strand
AAATTCTGCTAAAAACAATTCCTAAAATCATAAGAATCCAAGAAGCATTATACAAAATTTTATAATTAATTTTTTTTATTCCTTTTGAAATATTTAATCCAACAAAAAACAATCCTGCCAAGAACAAATAAAAAATTGTCTTACCTGTTTGTCCAATCCAGTCACTTAAAAAAGGCTGTTTATTTTCAGCAACAGTAAGACCTAATCTGTCAATCCCAAATGGATTAAGCAACCTTCCAATAACATCACCGAATAATGCAAAAATATTTTTTCCGGAAATAGATAAAAAAATTAAACCTAAAATAATCGTCGCTAAAACACTATAAAATACCCGATATTTCCCAATGTTTTTTATAATTCCCTCAAAATAATCTTTCTTTTTAATAATCAAATAATCAATAATAATAAATCCTAAAACAAAGCCTGTTCCAATTCCACTCGACGACAAAACACTTGCCTTAAATCTCGCTAGAATATCAAAGCCGTATATCACTAAACTTAAAAAAGAAAAAACAAACCAGCAAGCATAAAATATTAAAAAATTAATAATTGCCTTTTCATTTCTTTTTTCAATATTAATCAGCCAGAATATTAAGAATGAAAAAGGCAAAATCATAAAAATAAAATTAGCAATTCCACCCCAGCTCGCGATTGTAAATGCAGTTGCAAAACCTGTCCCCACACCCCACAATGCAGATTTTTTAAAATCTTTTTTCTGCTTTTTTTCTTTTTCTAAAAATTTAAGGGCGTAGGAAAAAACCAACAGCGTCGAGAAAAATGCAAACATACCAATTGCCTCATGGTCTGAAAAACCCGCCATTGTCCTATAAAGATAAGCAGGCACAATTGCAAGCAAAAATGAACTCAATAGAGCAATTGTTCTTGAATTGGTTAAATTCAAAATTAAAAAGAAAAATACAATCAATCCTAAAATAAAAAATATTACTGTCGAAATAACATCAATGTATCTTAAATCATAATCTCCGAAGACATTCGCTATTTTCCAGATTATCACAATTGATTGTGGCAAAATCTCTCTCATAAATTTCACACAATTATCCCCCAATATTCTCATATTATCACAATCAGGCAAAACTCCCCCATTATCAACAATTGTTTCTGCAATTCTTAAAAAATAAAATGGATCAAGTGCAATAGGAATATATTCTCCTGTTGTTGAATCTTTCAATAAATCCAGATTCTGAACTCTTATCCAGGAACTAAAAATAATTATAAATAGCAATAAAATTCCAATAGCAATCCATTGTCCTTTTTTTGATTTGAAAAAATTAAATATTTTTTGTTCTTCATTCCCAGACAAATCTTTTTCAACTTTTATTTTATTTTTATCCCCTTCAATTTCTATCTCCTTGCTATCCCCTTTAACATTAACCACATTTTCCTTACCTTCAATTTCAATTTTGTCTTTGTCCATTCATTAAACCAGAGAATTATTATTTAAAAACTTTTTACAACAAAAATAACAGCATACCGATGAGAACAATAAATAACTGAAAACCATTTATCAAATAAACAACTTCTTTTTCATAAACTTTTTTCTTGAATTTTTTAAGGATATAAATAGACAAATGAGTTAGTCCGTATATTTTTGAATATTTTAATTCTAAACTTTTGTCAGGATTTGGATTTGCAAAACTTTCTTTCTCAAATTTCCCTCTTGCCTTAAGTGCAACCTCAATTATATAAGGAATAAAAAAGAAAACAGCAATCTTTTCTATATTTCCTATAATCGCAATTATTGCTATCATTGCTCCAACTGGATAAGTTAGAACATCACCTGGAAAAACTTTTGCAGGATATCTGTTAAAAATATAAAATGCAATCAGCGACGCCACCATGCACAACGCAACAACACTCAACCAGGGATTTCCAGTAATATAAGTCACAATAGATAATCCAGTTAAGATAATAATTCCTTGGCTTGCTTCAAGTCCATTAAATCCTGCAAGAAAATTATAAGTTGTAGTAGCACCAACAATCCCCAGAGGAATTAATAACAAGGGATAAAATAATCCAAATTCAATTCCCATCATATTTGATTCTCCTGCATTCACAACCATCAAAGGAATCGCTGCCACAAAAACCATAATTAATCGCGAACGTTTAGATAAACCCTTTTTCCATCCAAACAAATCATCAATAAGGGCAATTCCAGTCACAATAAGAATTGATGAAAGAATTGTTAATATCCCCCTTACTTGTTCTGCGGAATTAAAATAAAATGTATTTATAGCAATATAAAATAAAACACCGACGATAAATCCAAAAATCATTGTCATTCCCCCTGATTCTGCAATTTCTTTTTTATGAAATTTATTCTTGTCTACTCCTACTAGCCCAACATCTTTTGCTTTTTTAATCCAAAAAGGTATAATAAAAAGCGTAGTTAAAAAACTAAGTGTGATTGATAATATTAATAATGGATTCATATTCTTTAATCAATTTCAAACTTTTAAATCTTATGAAATTTCTTTTAGAATTCCTTCTGCATCAATTTCTTTTGAAACTTTTACCTGTCCGCAATAAGGACATTTTTCAGGAAACTTTTCTGAATTAAAAAAATAATTGCAGTTTCCGCATCTGTATCTCGTCAATCTGTATCTTGTCATTTTAATTAAAAAATATCGGTGTAAAATAAACTTCTATTACCGCTCCGAATATAAGAAATAAAATTCCGATAAAAATTAAGATTACGCAATTTTCAAGAATTCTCAAAAATCTTCCCTCTTTAAGATGTCTGCGAATTATTCCTGTTCCTAATATTCCTCCTGCAAGAGCAGTCACAAAATAAGCAGCAATCTCCGGAACTCCGTGAATCATATACCTAAAAATTCCAAAGGGAAGTTGTGATAATTCATATTTTGTGAAAATTCCAATTGCAGAAGCAATCACACTCGCGTTCCATGCGAGAATAAATATAGCTCCTGCCCCGAAAATCAGCGAGAATAAAAGTGTAAATATCATTACATATACATTATTTTCAATAATAGATAACAATCTTAATTCTTTTGTTACAGCACCTGTTTGTATATTCAATGAATCTGGGGATGACCGAGCAATGCACGAATCAATATTTCCAGGTTCATTAATCATGCAATATGTTTGTAATTGAGCATTGAATAAATTTTCATCCTGGATAATAATGTTTCCTGCTGAAAAAGCCACAATAAAACCAAGAAACAACCACATAAAAGCAAAAATTGCATCTTTATGAACTCCCCAAACTCCTCTAAAACCTTCAACCATTTCATCTTCTCGCTCTTCTTGTTTTATCAAAAAATAAAGGTATGGAAATGAAAACATCACACAAAATGTAACTACAATCATCCCAGAATATTGTGACAAAACAAAATCAGATGAACAAGCCCAATGCACAATCAGTAACGAAAGTGTTGCGAAAA
This sequence comes from Candidatus Woesearchaeota archaeon, assembly GCA_964511585.1. Taxonomy (GTDB): domain Archaea; phylum Nanobdellota; class Nanobdellia; order Pacearchaeales; family GW2011-AR1; genus ARS1301. The sequence continues at coordinate 1,467 of CAZEFN010000079.1, read as the reverse complement.
GAAGCCCGACAAAAAACATTTTCACAGGACCTCTTTCAATTCTTTTTGGATTAATAATTGACTCCAACATCAATTTTTAAAAAAAGATAATATTTAAATCTTCTTAAATTTATTAACTATTAGTGAGGACAACAAATGAATGATAAAAAAAAGAGAGTAAATAAAATTTTGAAAGATATAAAATCAATTAAAATTCAGGGAGCACGAAATGTCGCAAAAAAAGCACTTCTCGCATATAAATTAATTCCAACAAAAGAAACAAAAAAGAAATTACTTTCTTCCCGTCCAACAGAGCCAATGATGGAGAATGTTCTGGATTTGGCTGAAAAAAATAAAAATTATTCTGAGATAAAAAAACATTTTGAAGAAGCACAGCATAAAATAAATCAAAAGATTTTCAAATTAATAAATAACAACGATATAATTTTTACACATTGTCATTCAACAAATGTAATTAATTCATTGGTCTATTCAAAGAAAAAAGGAAAAAAATTTGAAGTTTATAATACAGAAACTCGTCCGTTGTATCAGGGAAGAAAAACAGCAAGGGAATTAAAAAAAGCAGGAATAAATGTCACAATGTTTGTTGATTCTGCCGTCGGCGTTGTACTTTCGGGCGAGCAAGGAAATAAAAAACCAGACAAGATTTTTTTAGGAGCCGACGCTATTTTGAAAAAAGGAGTGATAAATAAAATTGGTTCTGAAACAATTGCAAAACTTGCTAAACAGGAAAAAATTCCTGTTTATATCGTCGCTGATTCATGGAAGAAAACAAATAAAAAAATCCCGATTGAACAAAGAGAATTAAACGAAATATGGGATAATGCTCCAAAAAATATAAAAATAAAAAATCCAGCATTTGAATTTGTTGATAATAACTATATTACAAAGATTATTACAGAAGAATAATTATTTTTTCTGTCCTTCGCTCCAAACTCTCTCCAATTCTCTTCCGACTTGCTCCAGATTATTTTCAAGTTCTTTTTTTGCTTTCTGCAGTTTTTCAATTTGCTGGGAAATCATTTCTTTTGTTTCTGAAATTGATTTTGTGACAAAATTTTTTCCCCCAGCATCGACGACAAGTTCTTCTGAAATTAATTTGGCTTTTGCAAAAATACCCCTTCCTATTGCCGCCAGAATCTCTCTGTCTTTTTTTCCAACTAATTCGTCAAGGTCATAATTCAGTGTTTTCATATCAATAACCGCCTGCTCAACTGCCTGAATCTGCTGTTGCAACTGATTAATCTGTTGTTCAAACATTTGCAACTGAAATATCATTTCCTGCTGATTTTTTTCATTGTCTGTCATAATCATTTCAAAATAATATGGTTTTTAAGTTTTCTTGCTAATTCAAAAAAATTCTAATAAGGACTCCTGCATAATAAGCAGCAATTATGACTATCCCTTATTATAAAGTGGTCTTAGAGCATGTTACAATTGCAGGAATAGTTATAATTGCTGCTTATT
>CAZEFN010000078.1:0-3043 GCA_964511585.1 Candidatus Woesearchaeota archaeon | reverse complement strand
TTATTTCCTTTATGATTAAAGTGCAAAGGCAAATCCGAGGAATGGAAAAGATTAAGTAATTGTTTTTCTAAATTATTTTGAGGATGAGCAAGAATCATTTGTTTCATCCTTACTTTAATTTATTTGAGATTAACTAATTTTCGGTTTTGAAAAATCTATTCCGGACAGAGCCAAGATTAGATAAAACTTATAAGCCTTAAGATTTTATTGAGATTATGGGAATATCTCCAAAATGTGACTTATGTAAAAAAGAGCTTGAAGATTATGGAGCGTTGTTATTTTCTCCGCCTGATGAGGAAGGAAGAACTTTCAAGAACCATATTTGCATAGAGTGTTATAATAAATTAAAAGAGAAATATAAATTATGAAACCGATTAAGAGAATGCAGATTGGAAAGAATGGACTTAGCGAAGCGTTTGTTGAACAGGTGCGGAAAATTTTGAGAATGAAAATGTTGTTAAGATTTCTATTTTAAAGACTGCTTGTCGGAATAAAGAGGATGCTGAAAAAATGGCTCAAAATTTAGTTGGTGCTTTAGGAGAAAAGTTCGATTATAAGTTAGTTGGTTATGTAATGACGGTGATTAAGTTTCGGAAAGTTCAACGTTCATTGTTACCTTAATTGGTCTTTTCTTTCGAAATGAAAGATTTTTTATAATACTATTGCTTTAGAATTTTATGATAAAAGAGTGAATGAATAAAATTATTTGTGGAGATTCACTGGAATTGATTAAGGAAATTCCCAGTGAAAGCATAGACTTAATTTTAACAGACCCCCTTATGGAATTGATAAGAAGGGGATAAAGAATAGCTCAGATTTAAAGGTTTTTTATTTGATTCTGCCAGAATGTTATAGGGTTTTGAAAAAAGACGGATTTTTTCTTATTTTTTTTCTATGTTTCATAAATTAACCAATAAATTACTAAATAAAAACTTTCCTACTTCCTAATCAACTCTCTTTGATTTAAATAAATCATAATAACAACTCCCGACCTCGCACGGCTTATTTTATTTTTTAATTATTGCCTACCACGAAATCGCTCGGCACCGACGATAAAAATCCAGTCAACTAAAAAAGTCAGGGCAAGAAAACCAAGTGCAATAAGTGAATAAAAAATTACTCTTGGTTTGATTTTTCTTTTCATAAGAATTAAATTCTCTTCAAATTCCTCGCGAGAATTGCACGCTGTTCAATTTTTCGCGTGACTTTAATTTTCCTTTTTCCAATAGAAGAAGGATTTTTTATTGTCTGTCCTGCTCTTGCTTTTACAATCGCGTTTAACAAAGACATTGGAATTTTTTCTTTTTTAGGAATTTCCAAATCAGAATGCAGTTTTCCAGGACGATGAATAGCCCTCTGAATCCACTTCTTCATATTCAATCAATAATAAGAAGTTTAAAAATTTTTTTATAATTACAAACTTTCACAAGCTAAACCATCTTTATCACCGTCAAGTTTGTGAATGTCATTACCAACCCCTCCGCAGTATTCAAAAACTTTCTGCGCTTCTGCTTGCGTCGAGAAATCATCACAATTGTAAAGATTGGAACTGCAAGCATAATTCTCTAAAGATATTGCATCCCCATTAGAATTTTTAATTTCTTCTATTTTATCTTCCTCCCAAATCCTTAAATCATTTTTCTTTGCATAATCTTCTGCGTCTTGTATAATTGGACACAAGGTTGTATCTGGATTATACCAATATGCCTCAGCATAACCTTCTTTAACAATTATCTCATTAACAAATGTTCCGTCTTCAAGATAAACATATCTCAACAATCTGTTATATTTATCTCTTTCAGAAATATCTTTTTCTAATTTAACATTTTTATTTAATATTAAACTTTCCAAATATTCTTTAGCTTCCTTGTAACCTTCCTCTCCTTTCTCAGGCGTGTCTATGCAAATTAACCTAATCCTCTCGCCATTTTCAATTTCAATCGTATCCCCATCAACAATATAAGTTACTAAAAATAAATTTTCATTTCTTACGAAATTTTCAGAGGTCTCTTGAGTATCATTAATAATTTCAATTTCGTCTTGTTCAATCAAATTAACCGACGAACCAGTTATACCCTCAGAATTGTTATCATCAGGCAAAAACGAACTAGTAATTGAGAGAATAATTATAACTCCTATAATTAATAACCAAGTTTTACCTTTCATACTTTCCAAAAGAATCCATCCTAAAAAACTTTTCCATCATCATAATTTTCAGCAAATACAAACCTTTAAAACCCCTAAAATTTTCTCTTTATTACTTAGGATAGTGAGAGTTTCGAGCTAATTCTGAGAATGTACAGAAATGTAAGGAGGACAACAATGAAAGTTTATGTAGGTAATTTGCCTTGGAGTATTGACAACGAAAAGTTGAAAGAACTTTTTGCTTCATATGGTGAAATTGAAGAAGCAAATGTTATTGTGAACAATTTCAACAATCGTTCAAAAGGTTTTGGATTTGTAACATTCAAAGATGATGCAAGTGCTAAAAAAGCAATTTCAGAAATGAATGAAAAAGAAATCGAAGGCAGAAAATTAACAGTTAACGAGGCCAAACCAATGGATCCTGACGCACCAAGAAAATCTTTTGGTGATAGACCACGACGATCTTTTGGTGATTCATCAAGAAGATCTTTTGGTGATAGACCACAAAGAAGTTTTAATCAGCGAAGATACTAACTGATTGAATATTTATTTTATTTTTATTTTTTAAAATTTTTTTTATAAAATTCGAAAGATATTTAGAAGAATTTATTTTATAAAAAAATCAAAAAAGCAAGAATAGCAAGAATTAACAAACTTAATAAAATCATTAAAAATATTATCCATTTCTTTTCTCTGTTTTCAAGATTTTCCCATTTTCTTTTATTTCTTTCCCATTTGTTTCTGTGTCTTAATCCAATTATTAATAATATAACTCCTATTGAAGAAAGAAAATAATTTTTAAGAGGAATTCCCATTACGACCCAAATTATCCCCACTAAAAAAATTGAATAATAATCAACTTTTCGTTTTTCTTTCTTTTTTAAAAAAAGAAAAATAC
>CAZEFN010000077.1:0-4465 GCA_964511585.1 Candidatus Woesearchaeota archaeon | reverse complement strand
TTGAAGTTTAAATCCCCCACTTTTTCTTTTACTTTTTAATGTTTGAACTGTTGAAATATACATTCTTTTATCCATTTCAAAATCTCCAAATTCATTAATTAAAGTTTTTGGCTCTCCCCTTAAGAAACTATCAAAAGCATTATAGGCCTGTCTTCCCAAAGAAATCCTGTCTACAACAAATAAAACATTTTGTATATATCTTGCACGAATTAAAGCGTCAATAATTGCCATAGAAACTCTTGTCTTTCCTGTTCCAGTAGCCATATTAATCAAGGCTTTTCTGTTACCATTTTCTAAATGGTCTAAAATCTGTTTAACAACTTCTATATTCCTAGATCTATCGACGATCTTTGAATTAATTTTTATATTCGATAATTTTTGTCTTTCTTTAGATAGTTGCATTCTTCTTTGTAAATCTTTTTGAGAAAATGGTCCAGATACTTCGCGAGTAGGATATCCTTTTTCTTTAAAAAACCATTTTTGCCCATTAGTAAGAAATATTGGGACTGCAAAGTTAATTTGTGATTCTATATCTTTTTGGTAAGTCGTTGCTTGAATACTCCCTTTTTCTGCATCCAAGGAGAATCTTTTAGCTTCAATTATAGCAAGAGGATTATTATGTTCATCTAATAAAATATAGTCAATAAATCTACCTTCTTCTTTTCCCCCTCCTTTTTTAATTTCATATTTTTTAATTTTAAAATCAGATTTTACAGAATTAACTTCCCGTTTTATATAATCTTCTTTCCAACCTACATCTTCAATCAACCAATGGTCTATAATTTTTTCTCTTGTTTCTTTCTCTAATAAATCCATACAATCTCAAATCTAAATACATATTAAAAACTTCGCTTTTTTCCCTTCTTTCATCCCCTTCCCTCAATCTCCCTCTCCAATTTCTCTGCAAATTCCTCCACACCAAAACTTTTTATTTTTCCATCACCTTTTATTCGCACTGCAATTGACTTTTCTTTTTCTTCTCTGTCACCGACGACAATTATATACGGAATTCTCATAATTTCCGCGTCCTTAACTTTCGCAGGAATTGTCGTGTTTCTAAAATCGTCTTCAATTCTTAAATTCGGAATTTTCTTTTTCAATTCTTTAATTATTTTTTCTGCGTATTTTGTATTCCTTTCTGTAAAATTCAAAACCCGAACCTGAGTCGGTGCAAGCCACGTCGGCAACCGCCCGTTTGTATGCTCAATCAGAATTCCAATAAATCTTTCCAAACTTCCGTAAATAACATTATGTAACATAATCGGTCGCTTTTTTGAATTGTCCTTATCCATATATTCAATTTCAAAACGTTCAGGCATTGAAAAATCAAGCTGAATCGTCGCGCATTGCCATGTTCTATCAAGACTATCTTTCAAATGAAAATCAATCTTTGGGCCGTAAAATGCACCATCTCCTTTATTGATTTTAAATTTCATTTTCTTTTTCTCTAATGCTTTTTGTAAAGTTTTTTCTGCTAAATCCCAAATTTTCTCGTCACCAATCCGTTTCTCAGGCCGCGTCGAAAGTTCAACATGATAAGTAAATTTGAATTTTTTATAAACCAATTCAATTAAATCTATTATTGCAAAAATTTCCTGTTCAACCTGTTTTTCAGTACAATAGACATGTGCGTCATCCTGCGTAATCTGAATTACTCTAAAAAGCCCCCCCAGCGTTCCTGACAATTCCTGCCTATGCACAACACCCAACTCTCCGACGCGCAAAGGAAGTTCTTTGTAACTTTTTGGTTTATTCTTAAAAATAAGCAAACCTCCTGGGCAACTCATCGGCTTCACAACAAAAATCCTTTTCTCATATTCAGTCAGAAAAATATTCTCCTTGTATTTTTCCCAATGCCCTGAAATCTGCCATAACTTTCTGTCTAATATCTGCGGAGTTTTAACTTCCTGATAACCTTCCTTGCGATGAATCTCCTTCCAGTAATTAACTAATTCATCATAAATAATCAAACCATTATTATGCCAAAAAACCATTCCCGGTGCAACCTCACTGAATGAAAACAAATCCATTTGCTGTCCAATAATTCTGTGGTCATTTTCTTTCAGTTTAGAAGAATCAAGTTTTGTTTTTGAAATCTCGCGAAGTAATTTTTTATAATCATAAACCTCGTCGGAAATTTTCTTGTTATCTAATTTTATTTCTCGACTTAACTCACTCAACGGATGTCCCTTGACTTTCAATTCAAATTCCTTGTAATAACCAAAAGGCGCACGCACAACTTCAAAGTTTTTTTTCAAAATTTTTTCTGCTTCATTTAGAATTTGCGTCGCAATCTCTGGACTTCCCAAATTCGACGACAAATGGGCATAAGGATAAAGAACAATATTTTTTGCTCCAACTTGCTTTGCAACATCTTCAATATTTTCGCAATATTTCTCGACAATTTTACCAACATCAGCGTCGCATTTTTCAACAGCAGTCAGCACAACAAGACACTCTTTAATCTCACCGCCTTTTTTTTCTTTTTCAGATAATTCGCCAATATTTTTAAGTGCTTTTTTCAATGGTTTAAATTTTATATAATCGCAGTGAAGCAAAAGTATTTTCATAATAAAATAAAATTCACAAGTTTATAAAATTTCTCTAAACAAAAAATTTAAAAATCAAATTAATTTAAGAAAACAACCTTATTTTAGATAATAAAAGTTACTATTATTTAATTATAACAAAATGAAACAAATAAATCGTCGGCAATTTATGAAAAATGCGTGTTTGTCGTTAGCTGGAACTCTCATTTTTCCGAAAAATGTTTATGCGAGCAAGCCAAATATTTTTGCTAAATATTCAGAGAGAGAACTTCTTGCTAGAATGATTTTCGGAGAAGCCAGAAATTGCATTTTTGATGAAAAAATATGGATAGGACTAACTCCTATAAATAGAATCAACGACGGAAAAAAATACACTGGGCAGGATTCTATAAAAAATATTCTATTAAAACCTAAGCAGTATGATTGCTTTGATATAAGAAGGACGAACAGAGAAAATTATAAAAAAATTATTCACCCGGAAAAATACGAGCCAAAGGCATGGGAAGAAAGTTTATTTGTTTCAACAATAATATTAAATGATGGATTAAATTATCCAAACTACAGACAGACACATTATTGCAAAAAAGAATTAATCGGAAGATTATTAGAGGGAAAACTTAAAGTAAATCCTGAAAAAATAGAATTAATAAATTCTCTTAAAAGATTCAAGCACCAATTTTATAGAGAAATTTAAATCCTAAACAAAAATTCGTCAATTCTTTTTTTTGCAAGTTCTCTCTTTTTCTGATGCTCTTTCAAAAAAATATTTATCTTCTCAATCAAAATCTGCTTTAATTCGCCAGTCAGCATTTTTCCAGATTTATAATCATTATAAATTTTTTTCAGTTTCTCGTCGCTGGGTTCAAAGAACATTTTCAAATATTGGTAAGAAACATCAACATCAGGATTGCCACCTTTTCTCCTATGCTCTTCTGTTGTTTTTTGTCCTCCTGAAAAAGCATATTTCTTAATTTTATTTTCAACCTCTTTTGGAGAATCTGTTGTTAAAATCGCTTTCGCAGAATCTGACGACGACATTTTTCCTCCAACACACCCCAAAGGAGGAAGAAAAACTCCGTGAATAATTGAGGGTTTAGGATAACCTAGTTTAGGGTAAACGTCGCGCGCAACTCTAAAATGCGCATCCTGGTCAATCGCAAGAGGAATAAGACACGGAATTTTTTTGTTATTTTTTAACGAACCAGGAATCATAACCGGAGCCGCCTGCATAGAAGTATAAAAAATCTCTCCGATATTTCGCGATTCATCAAACCCAAAAACTGCTTTTACCGTCGAGAAAGTGATTTTTTTCGCAACCTGAATCGCCAGAGGATAAAGCACATCTGCGTGTTTTGTATCAATCAAAAAATGAGTCTTCTTCGAATCAAAACCAAGAGCAATCACATCCAGCATATTTTCATAAAGCCATTTCTGAACCCCCTCATAATCCAATTTTTTCTTGAACAAAAATTTCTCGTCGTCGGAAAACTGAAAATAAAGTTCAACTCCGAATTTATCCTGCAACCATTTTGTAAAAATCCACGTTCCTAAATGCCCGAGATGAATCGGCCCCGACGGACTCCGACCAGTATAAAGAAAAAATTTATTTCCTTTTTCATATTCATCCAACAGCCATTTCAAATCACGATGAGCAAAAAATACCTTTCTTCGTAACATAAAATGCAACTCGCCAGTATGCCTCTCAATTCTCTTAAGAAGATTCTCGTCTAACTTCTCCACGCCAAACTCCCGCACCAATTTCTCATAATCAACCTCACCTGAAACCTCCCATGGTGTCACTCTCATTTTTTCAGCCATATAATTTCATACAAACAATATTTTTAAACTTAATTAACTCCAAATATTTATAAATAATAATTACTGATTAATAAAATGAGAAAACTAATTTTCATACT
>CAZEFN010000076.1:0-12188 GCA_964511585.1 Candidatus Woesearchaeota archaeon | reverse complement strand
AAGTATGAAAAACAGTTCCCCCTGTATATTTTACCTGCAACTTGTCCTGCAATTCAAGTGCATAAAACAAGTCATCTGTATAATCAACAGGAAGCTGAGTTGAATTAGTGTAAAAAGGTTTTGCCTTATTTTCTTGAACATATCTTTCATTAGCGACGATAATTCTTCCAAGTCGTTTCTTGTCTTCTCTTGCAAACTTGTATGAAGTTCCTTCTCCTGGCGTCGCTTCTAAGTTATAAATATTTCCTGTTTCTTCCTGAAACTCTTCAAGTTTTGTCCTCATGAAATCCATTATTTTCAATGCAAATTCCATTCCTCTTTCTGTTGCAATATTTTCTCCAGGCATAAAATTCATAATTGCTTCATTCATTCCCAGCAATCCAATTGTAGCAAAATGATTTTTCCAGTATTCACCAAATCTCTGATGAACTGTTTTCAAATAAAATTTAGAATAAGGATAAAGTCCCATTTCAGTAAATCTTTCAATTGTCTTTCTTTTTATTTCCAAACTTTCTTTTGCAAGCTCCATAAGAGATTCAACTTTTTTAAGAAAATCGTCCTCGTCAGCTGCAGTAAATCCAATTCTTGGCATGTTGAGTGTGACGACGCCGATACTTCCTGTTAAAGGATTAGCGCCAAACAATCCCCCTCCGCGTTTTCGCAATTCTGTCTGGTCTAAGCGAAGACGACAATTGTGAGTCAAAATTCCTGTTGTTCCGACGGTAAAAACAGGCTCGCCCCCACTCACTTCAAAACAATAAGCAGTTGTATTTATTAGTTTTTTTATTTCCTTTATTTTCACCCAGATTCTATTAGAATCTTTGAACCAAATATCTCCATAGTTTTTTCTGTTGAGTTGATAAATTAAAACAGCATAATTCGGTTCTTTTCCTAATCTCCCTTCCCTTTCATCTTTATAGATACTCGTTGTTGTTCCAAGAGTCGCAGCTAACATATTTAAACTTTCAACCATTTTTTTTGAAGAAGTATAGATTCTATTTCTATTTCCCCCGTCAGTTGCATAATGTCCCTCGATAACCCCTCTTCTGAATTCCTCGCCCATCCCAAACAATCTCGCTTTGTAATGTTTTTCTCTTTCTTTTCCCTCGACAAAATCCCTGCATAATCCAACTGCTGCACGCGAGTTAACTCTTAATGTGACTAATTTTGATTTTTTTGACTCAATCACACTGCAGTTCGCACCAAAATAATTTTCTGATATCTTTTTAATTTTTGTTATTAATTCTTTTTTATAATTTCCCTCTAATGAAAAAACTACTCCTGTTTCCCCGTCGTAACTTCCATCTCCTGCATATGCTCCCACAAAAAACCCAAGATTTTTATCTCCTCCCTCTCCATTATAAATATTTAAAGAATAAGGAAGATACATGCCCTTTTCTAGATCTTTTCCCTCTAAAATTACTTGGTTAGAATTTTTTCCTTTTTTTACAAAATTAAGATGTGCTTCAGAAATTTTTAGTTCATGATTATTTTCTAAAACTACTTTTATCATTTTCTGGTTCTTGAAAGAATTAAATCTCCCTTTTACAAATTTTCCATCAGAATAAATTTCATACTCTTCTTTTTTTGAATTTCCTCTAAAAATATTTTTTATTTCTCCAAATTCTAATTTTCGTCCTCTAGAAGATTTTATCAAAACTTTTTCATCTCCTGCAAGAGGGCACATGCTCCGCGCGTCCTCGGGATTCATATCTGAATTAATAAAATTAGAAAAATACGGAATTCCATATTTTGCAGTCATCTCCCAAATCATGTCGTATTTTGTACTGTCCCAATCAAAATCTTTTGTAATATTATAAGTTGGAATTGGAAAAGTAAAAACATTACCATTTGCATCACCTTCCATCATACACTCTGCAAATGCTTTATTTATTGTATCCATCTCGTCTTGAAATTCTTTGTAAGTTTCTCTTTGGGGTTTTCCACCGACGATAACTGGCTCGTCTTTCATATAACCCGGAACTTTCAAATCCATTGTGATGTTTGTGAAGGGAGTGTTCCCTGTAATAAACACTTTGCCATTTCTCCTCGCTATAACTGTTTCATTGTCTGTATTTGGACACCAGATAATCCCTTCATAATTAATTTTTTTTATTTCATTAATTAAAGAGTCCTCAAAATAATTAATCTTTTTTTCATTTGTAGTAGGAATATAAAATTGTTTATCTTTTATTTTTTCTATTGGAATTAATTTATATTCTTCGTTTTTTCTAAACTTATAAACAACTCGGTGATTTGGAGAAATTAACTGATCCTGAATTCTATTTTTCAGATTATACATAAGTCCTTTATATTCTCTTTTGAATAAATTTTTTATTGGTTTATCTTCAATAATCTTTTTGTCGATGTTGAATGTTTTTATTGTGTCTCCCTTTTTTAAGGTTTCATAATTAGCCCAGCCGTTTGGAGTAAGAATTTCTGTATCTTCTGACATACATTGAAAACCAACTCTCGTCGGAACAGCCATGTTAAATAAAAAAGATTGCATGCATGCCTTTACTCCTTTATAATCTAATGAATCATATCTTACAAACGGTGCAAGAAGAGAATCAAAATTTGAAAACGCCTGCGCACCTGCTGTTTCCCCTTGCAGAGTGTAGAAAAAATTCACCATTTGTCCAAGTGCCGACGACAAATGTTTTGGCGGACCACAGACAACTTTGCCTGGCACACCTTTGAAACCCTGCAATAATAAATCTTTCAAGTCCCAGCCCACGCAATTTCCAGAAATTACAACTTTTCCTTCACGCATTACAACAAGGGTGCTATTTGGAACAGAAAAATCATAAACTTTTCCTTTGTATTTTTTCTTTAGGATTTTTTTTCGGTAAATCGGAGTCAGATGATTATGCTGGACATCGACGACAAAAATGTTATTATCTTTTCTTTGCCATAAAGTGCCGCACAATCCTATTTTCAACAAGCATTCAATAACATCTTCTGCTAATTTTTTTGAGTTTGTGTAATATTTATACAATTTGCCGTCGGAAAAAGACCCGTCTCCTTTAAATAATGCAATCAAGAATTTTTCTATTAATTCTGGTTCTAAACTCTTTATTTCATTAGGAATATATTTCTCGTTTGATTTGCCAAGAATCTTCAAATGATAAAATAACTCTTTCGAGTGCAAATGAATATTAAATTCTGACTGGATATTATGCGAAAGATTCATCTTCTTTAATAGACGGCAAATTTCTCCTCTGTATCTTTTCTCAGATTGTGCAATGCTTATCCTGTAATCTCCTTTCGCAGGTTCGTAAACAGAGCCCTCAGAAATATACCAGCCCATAAATTCAACATAATCCTGAATTTTAAAATTACCAATAATCTTTTTTCTGTTTCCTCCCTTCACCGACGGAATTATAAAACTTTTTGTTTTTTTTCCTTTCCAGGATAACTTTTTGTCAAACTCCATCCCATCTCTGAATTCAGGAGGATTTACAAATTCCCACACTTTTTTTCCTTTCCTTCTTATTAAAAGACGATGTTCTGGCGTAACAAGAAGAGAAACACTCCTTCCTTCAAAAGAATACATTTCCCCGTCGTAATCATAGATTTGCTTTGCATAAGGAATCTGAAATTCCAATTCACCTGTCTTTAGATTTTTTGTAGCAACTTTCTCGTTGTTTTTAACATCCTTGAAAAATTTCCATCCGCTTTCTGTTAGAATTTTTGTCTTGTCATCAAAACAATACGCACCGAGAGTATCTAAATCGTGAAGATGCAAATTCCCGTTTTCATGAACCTTTCTGATAGCTTCAGGATAAATTCTTCGCATCCAGTAATTAGAAATAATCTTCGTCGCAATATAATTATTCAGCCCCTGCAATGAAAAACTTTTATTTGAATTTTCCTTAATCATCCAGTCATTCATTCCAATATAATCATCGACAGCTTCAATTGTGTCAAACAATCCCTTAACGTCCCTAAGTTCCTCGTGGCTTTTTCTGTAAAGGATATATGCCTTTGCGACTTTCGCATGCCCCTCTTCAATCAGAATTTTTTCAACAGCGTCCTGAACTTCCTCAACTTCTGGGATTTCATTTTCTTTATGTTTATTACTGATATATTTCACAACAATCTCTAAAATCTCTTTTGTTCTTTCTTTATCTGTTCCACCGACGGCTTTTACTGCTTTCCAGATGGCTTCTGAAATCTTATCCTTGTTAAATGGGACAACACTTCCATCTCGTTTTCTAATTTTAGTTACCATTTTATTTTCCACTCCATTTTATCATATCCCTGTCAACATATTTATAATCAAATCCTTCAGGAAATCTTGCTTTTAATTTTTCAATATTTTGTTCTAAAATTTCTTGAATATCCCAATTGAAAAATATACCAGAGCATATTCCCGATATTTTCTTTAATTCCGTCTTTAACATCTTTTTTATGAGCAAATGTTTTTTTTATGCACGAGGCAATGTCGCCGGCTTCTCCTGTAACTCCAAGCCCCCAGCACATTATTTCTTCTTCCTTTGTCTGAAAATCTTTTTTCGCAGTTGTCTTGCAAATCTCCTGATATCCCTTTAAATTCATTTTAAATTTTTTTTAATTCTTTTTTAAAATCATTTACATCCTGAAAATCATGATATACTGACGCAAATCTGATATATGCAACATTGTCAATTTTTTTTATTTTCTTCATTATAATCTCCCCAATAACTGAACTCTTTATTTCTTTTTTTCCTTTTTTTATTAATTGTCCTTCAATTTCATTGATAAATTTCTCAATTTTTTCTTTTGATACAGGGCGCTTCTCAAATGCTTTTTCAATTCCGCACTTTAATTTTTCTCTGTCAAATTTTTCTCTCCTTTTATCTTTTTTGATGATGTAAAGGTTATTTTCAGAAACTCTTTCATATGTTGTAAATCGTTTTCCACATTTCAAACATTCCCTTCTCCTCCTAATACCTTCAGGGGATTCTCTTTTGTTTGTAACTTTTGAATTTTCATTTGAACAATAAGGGCATTTCATCTTAATTTTTAAAATTTAATAAAATACAATATGTTGTATATCGTTGCATATAAAATGTTATTACTTGTATAGATAAATGGGATTTACTATTTAAATTTTATGAACCCCCAATAAATAGTTACACAGGATAAATCTAAAAATTTATAATTCACAGAAAGTTAAAAGTCCATGGATAAAACAGCGAATTCTATAAAGATATGCTCCGTGTGTAAGAAAGAATTTATTCCTTTCTCTTCTTCAAGGAAGTATTGTGGAATTGAGTGTAGGGAGAAAAACCAGAAACAAAAGAATAGAAGAACCTCTTTGAAAAACAAAAAAATAAAATTCTGTAAGAGATGCAAAGTCAAAAAACCCTTCGCATCTTCGTCATGGTATTGTGCAGAATGCAACAAAATAGTATTAAGAGACCAATACGAAATGCATAAGGGATATGCTAGAAAAAATGCTAAAAAGTTTTATGAGGAGAACAAAAATGATTTTGATTTTAAAATGAAGAGAAATGAAAGGTATAAAATTTATCACAAAAAAAGAAGAGATGAAGATCCTCAATTTAAGATAGCAATTAGATTGAGAAATTTACTTTATAGTGCATTAAGAAAATACTCAAAAGAAGGGAAAGCATTTTCTTCAAAAAAATATGGAATAAATTTTGATAAAATACTCTATCACCTTAAACCTTTCCCGCTAAATTTAGAGGAATACCATATAGACCATATTAAACCTCTGTTTTCATTTAATCTAGAAGATAAAGAACAGATAAGAAAAGCATTTGACCCTAAAAATCATCAGTGGCTAAAAAGTTCTGAGAATATAAAGAAAGGAAATAAATTAAACTGGAATAGTTCATAGGGGTTATTTATCTCATCAACTCGCACTTCTTGCAGACATTTCCCCTCGACGGTTCTCCGCAAATCTTACAATGATTTATTTTTTCTTTTTTTGGCCTAAAATTTTTTTGTATTTTTTCAAAGTTTTTAATCATCCTGAGTTTTTTCTTTTTGTCTAATTTTTCTGTAAATTTTCTCACCTGAATTCTGTAAGAGTCCAACGCGCACGGGCATTTTTCATAAATTACTGGAAGTTTTTTTTGTTTTGAAAACTTGCGGATTTTTTCTTCAGCGACGTAAAACAACGGTTTCACACGAGGAATAAATTTTTTATCTGAAATATTTTTAGTTATAATTCCTGTGTTTGCACTTAATTCCAAACAACCTTTGAAAAGATTTAATAAAAAAGTCTGCACTTCGTCGTCGAGATTATGTCCTGTTGCAATATAATTTGCTTTTAATTTTCTTGCTTCTTTGTTTAAAATCCACTTTTTCAAAACTCCGCAAACCGCGCAATTTTTCAAACCCTGCTTTCCTTTTTTTGACTGAATCGCCGACCGAAGATAACACATTCCAGAACCCATTTCCTTTTTCATATCATAAACATGAAGAGGAATTGAAAGTTGTTTGCATAACTGCTTCACTGCCTGCAAACATTCGTCGCTGTATTTTCCAATTTTTAAATCAAGATGAATTCCCTCGATATTATAGCCGAACTTTTTCAGAAAATACGCAGTTGTCGTCGAGTCCTTGCCCCCTGAAAGCGCGACCAGAATTTTCTGATTTTTTGGAAGATTAATCTCGTCGAGTGTTTTTTTAATTTGGTTTTCAATCATAAGAAGAAAAGAAAAAAAGAGTTTTTAGGGTTTTTGGGAAGAATTAAAAATCATTTTCTCTTTGGAGTTTATGAAAATAAAAGATTTGCCTGATTCTTCAAGACCTCGAGAGAGATTTTTAAAATTTGGAAAAGAAGCTTTAAGTGATGCCGAGCTTTTTGCAATAATTCTTAGAACAGGAACAATTAAGGAGAATGTTGTTGATATGTCCAATAGATTAATTAAAGAATATTCTTTGGAAAAATTATTTGATTGCTCGTTAAAAGAATTACAGGAGATAAAAGGCATTGGTCCAAGTAAAGCCATGCAAATTTTAGCAATGGCAGAATTAGGAAAAAGATACAATCAATCAAAAAACCCTGTTAAAAAAATATCCTCTGCAAAAGATGTTTTTGATTATTTTCATGAAAGATTAAAAGATGAAAAACAAGAAAATTTTTATGTTTTAATTCTTAATGGTCAAAATCACATAATAAAAGAAGAATTAATTTCAAAAGGAGTTTTAGATTCTGCAATTTTACATCCGCGAGAAGTTTTCAAACCCGCAATAAAAAATTCAGCCTCAAAATTAATTTTAGTGCATAATCATCCTTCGGGAAATTCTAATCCCAGCAGAGAAGATTTAGAAATTACGAGGAGATTGATTGAGGCGGGAAAATTAATTGATATAAAAATTCTTGACCATGTTATTATCGGCGATGGTAAGTGGTGGAGTTGGATTGAAGATGAGAGAATTTAATCATAAATATTCTTGTCTGCCCAGTCTTCAGCAACAACACCTGCTTGTTTCAAAACCAAATCAATAGCTTTTTCTCTTCCTGAAGGAGGATACCCATGAAGTTTCAAAATTCTTTTAACTTTTAATCTCAAATTTGCCTGGACATTTTCTCTTACTGTCCAATCTATTTTAACATTCTTTCTAATTGTTTCAACCAATTCAAGAGCAATAATCCTTAACTCTTTATTTCCTAAAACTTCAACCGCTTCTTTGCATTCAGCAAGAGCATCATAAAATGCCTTTTCATCATCATTCAATCCGAGTTCTTTTCCTTTTGTTTGTTCTTCTTTTATTTTCTTTGCAAGTGTTATTAATTCTTCAATTGCTTGGGCAGCTTCTATGCTCTTATTTGTGTACTTATTAATCGTTCTTTCTAACATCTCCATAAAAGATTTCTCCAAAACTAAATTTTTCTTAGTAATTATCCTTATTTCATCTTTCAATAATTTTTTCAAAGCTTCAAAAGCTAAATTCTTTTGTGGCATATCTTTAACTTCAACTAAAAACTTTTCAGAAAGAATTGAAATATCTGGCTTTTCAACTCCTGCTGCTTCAAAAATATCTATAATTCTATCTGAAATAACTGACTTAGAAATTATCTGTTTAATTGCAGAATCAAATTCTTCAGAGGTTTTAGTTAAAGAAGCAGAAGAATTAAGTTTAACAATTGTAGATTTAACAATCTGAAAAAATCCAACTTCTTCTTTTATTTTCATTGCTTTTTCATTTGGAACAGATAAAGAAAAGGCTTTCAATAATGCAGTGGTTTCTCTCAAAAATCTTTCTTTTAATTTATCTCTTCCTTTCAAAATATGGTCTACAGAATCTGGAATAACTAAAATTCTTTTTTTAGGTTCAAGTTTAAAAAATATTTTGTAATCAAATCCATGAAACATATCTCTAACAATTTCATACTTCTCCATCATTTTATCTATTGCTTCTTTTTGATCAAATGTGGGTTTTCCTTTTCCTCCACTTGAAGTATATTGAATTACTGCATCTTTCAATTCTTTTCCAATTCCCAAATAGTCAACAATTAAACCTGCATCTTTATCTTTATATTTTCTATTTGCTCTTGCAATAGCCTGCATTAATCCGTGGGCTTTCATTGGTTTATCAATATACATTGTATGAACACAAGGAGCATCAAAACCAGTAAGCCACATATCTCTAACAATAACTATTTTTAATTCATCTTTAGAATTCTTTAATCTATTTCCAATACTTTCTCTTGTTTTTTTGTTTCTAACATGTTCTTGCCATCCAGAAGGATCAGAAGAAGAACCAGTCATAATAACTTTAATAATTCCTTTTTTATCGTCGGAGTTATACCATTCAGGTCTCAAAGAAATTATTTCATTATATAGTTCAACACAAATTCTTCTACTCATCCCAACAATCATTGATTTACCTTCAAGGATTTTAGTTTTTTCTTCAAAATGTTCAACAATATCTTTTGCAATTCTTTTAATTCTTTCAGGACTTCCAACGACCTTTTCCATTCTTGCCCATTTACTCTTTAATTTATCCTTTATTGAATCTTCCTGGCCTTCTGTTAATTCTTCAATACTTGGGTCAATTTTTCTTCTTTCTTCTGGTTTAAGCCCAAGTTTTGCCAATCTACTTTCATAAAGAAGTCTAACTGTTGCCCCATCATTAACTGCTTGCTGAATATCATATTTATCAACATAATCCCCAAAAACTGCAGGAGTGGATTTATCTGCTTTCTCAATTGGAGTTCCAGTAAAACCAATGAATGAAGCGTTTGGCAAGGCATCTCTTAGATATTTTGCATAACCGTATTTTATTAAATCTTTATCTTCTTTTCTTACAATTTTTGCACTAAATCCATATTGAGTTCTGTGGGCTTCATCTGCAATTACAATAATGTTTTTCCTATCTGAAAGCATAGGATACTCTTCATTTTCTGGAGAGAATTTCTGAATTGTTGTAAAAATAATTCCTCCTGAAGATCTCTTTAATAATTCCTGAATGTGTTTTCTTGAATCTGCATTTTCTGGTTTTTGCCTGAGTAAATCCGAACATCTTGCAAAAGTATCGTGAAGTTGTCCATCAAGATCATTTCTATCGGTTAGAACAACAATTGTGGGATTTTCTAATTCCTTTGCTACTGCAAGTTTACTTGCATAAAAAACCATTGATAAAGATTTTCCAGAACCTTGTGTGTGCCAAACAATTCCTGCCTTTTTACTTCCTTTAGTTGCTTTAATTGTTGAAATCACTGCATTGTTTACCGCATCATATTGATGGTATGCTGCAAGTTTTTTAATTAAATTCTCCTCTTTCTCATAAACAATAAAATTTTTAATTAAATCTAAAAGAGTTTTTTTATTTAACATCCCTTTACATAAGATTTCTAAACTCAAACCTTTTTCCTGGACTTTACCCTCGGTGGATTTCCAAGGCATGAATCTATCTCTATTTGAAGACAAAGTTCCTGCTTCTGTTTGTGGCCCGTCGCTTATTATTAAAATTTCATTGAATCTAAACAAGGAAGGGATTTGATTTTTGTAATTTTGCAATTGCTGGAAAGCATCGTTTATTGTTGCTTTTTCGTTTCTTGGATTTTTTAATTCAAACAAAACCAAAGGCAATCCATTAACAAATAATAAAACATCTGGTCTTCGATTGTATTTTTCTTCAATAATTGTAAATTGATTTATTGCTAAGAACTCGTTTTTTTCAGGTTTATCAAAATCTATTAATTTAACATAATCTCCAACAAGCCGGTCTTTTTTTCTAAATTCTACAGGAACACCTTCTGTTAATAATTTATGGAATTGTTGATTATCAATAATTTGGTTTTGAATAAAAACTCTTAAAGATTTTCTTACAGCTTCATCTCTTGCACTTTCAGGAATATTTTTATTTAATTTTTCAACTGCTTTTTTTAATCTTTCAATTAGAACAACTTCCTGATAGGTTTTTCTTTCAGGCTTTTTTCCATCTGGAGAAATATCATATCCATTAATTACTTTGTATCCGAGATTTTCTAATATATCTAAAGTATGTTCTTCAAGTTCTGATTCTGTTATTGTTTTTTGCATGTTATGATTCTTCTACAGGTTTAGCATAAATGGTGTAAACGACATCTATAAGATTTGTTAATATTAAAAGAGCGTCTTTTTCTGTATTTAAATTATTTTGTTTAGGGTGAACATATTTATTTCTTATCTTACGTATTTGATGTAATTTGCCTGAAATTTTGGGATCTATAATCTCTTCGTCCCCCAATATATTAATCTTACAACTTTGACTAAGTTTACTGCTAGTCGTACTGCTTATTTTTGATTTCTCTTCAAGTAAATTGTCAGCAATACGTTCAGTTATTAAGCCGCCTAAAACTATTGCAGAAATAAATTTATTTGATACGTAATCATAGATACATTCTTTAAGATTATCCATGATTTCTGCAGTAATTTCCACTTTGTTAAGATCTTCAAGTTCAGAAAATCTTTCTAAGATTGTATCTGTTGATAGAATTATATGCTCTTCTCTAAATAATTTCTCAGCACTATTTCTATGATCTTCAGCTTCTTTTGAGAGTTTATCTAATGATAAATACTCCCTAGCTACACTCATTATTCTTATCCAAAATTCCCATTTTTGTTTTTCCATCTTATTGCAATGTTTTTAGTTTTTGATATCCTCCATCTTTATCAAATTTACAAAAGCCTTTTTGATAGGCAGCAACCTTTGAGTCAAACAAAGAAGTGTCTAAAGCTGTTCTAAAAGATCTGCACCATTCACATCTTTTATCATTTCCTCTGCCGCTTATTATAAGTCTATACCCTTCTGGTAGTTTTTCAAACCAAATTCTGGCAGTTGATCCTACATTCTTATTTACCCAGTTTCTAACTTCAAATATTTTCTTTTTTATTTCTTCTAATTCTTGTGGGATATTAATCTCAAATTCGCATCTTATAAAACCTTCAAATTCAGAACCTAGATAATTTAAAACTAATTTTTTGGTAAACTTTTTCTTTTCGGTTTTTATCCTATTAATTCTTTCTATATCTTCTTTTATTGAATCTGGAAGAATCAGTTTTCCATCTTTATCAAATTTTAATTCATTCATCATCTCACCCTCACCTCACCACTCATCAACTTCGGCAACAAAGTATCTCGGAGAGAAGAAAGAGTTTGTGATTGTTGTAAATTTGAAATCCACAATTCAAACATTTTTTTAGTTGAAGAAGTAAATTTATTTATTGTTTTTTCATCGGGCATAATTATTTCTATTCCTTCAATATCTGAATTGCTAATATTCCCTTGAGCACTACTTGCCGAAGCAATTCCTTTAAAATATCCTTGAATTTCTGAACTGGTAATATAAAAATAAAATAGAAAAGGATTTTCTGAAATTACTTTTCCTACTCGCTGATTTAATAACATTTTATCCGGAGTTTTTGGAATTATCCCAACCTTTCCAAGTTCTGCACCAGTCATAGCAATTAGAATATTTCCAGATTCAAGATAAAATTTTTTATCTATTTTATTAAAAATTTCTTCTGATAAAAAATCTTCAACTTTTATTATATCCACGACGGGATTTTGAATATTTCTTATTTTGATTAATTTATAACCTTCACTAACAAAATCAGAACTTTTAAATGCAAAACCGGGTTGTATCTTTCCAATCTCTCCAAGTTTTCCTTCTTCCCACTCTCCCTTCCGTTTATCAATAAACCATTTCTTAAACAACGCCTGCCCGATTGCTTCAAGGG
>CAZEFN010000075.1:0-7630 GCA_964511585.1 Candidatus Woesearchaeota archaeon | reverse complement strand
GTCGTAATCATAATTCCATAGAATATCTATAGTTTATATAATTTTCTTCTCTCGCAATTTGCCGACGACATTTTAGAATTAAAAATTTAATAATTATATTTAATCTTCAGTAACACCCAGACTCTCGCATGTTTCACCATTAACAGTTATTAATTCACTAAATTTTATAATTTTATTCTTTTCATCTTTTTCCAATTTATTTTTAACATTTTCACAAAACTCTTCTGGTTCTTGCGTGCAACCCATAGCAATTATTTCTCCTTCTGTTAATCCTCCTTCAATCAATCTTGTTTTGACTTCCTCATACACACAATTCATATAAGTATTGTCTCCAAGTTTCCTATATCCACAAAAACTATCTTTTAATTGAGGTGTTGCATGTAAATTACATGCAGTAACTTTTTCATCTATCATACTAATTCCAAAAGTAGTTAATCCTTTTTTTGCAGTATTAGAAATACCAAAAATACCAAAAAGGACAATAAGAAGAATTGCAATAGCAATTATTATCAAAACAATAGAATATGAAGGCCCTTCTCCTCTTCTATCACTTCTTTTTATCATAATATATCCTTAACAATTTTATCTTTATAAATATTTTTATTCATTCAAAGCAAACCTTTTTTCCACAATAGGAGTATAAATCACTTTCAAATCTTCAATAGAATCTTCTAATTCCAGATTAACTCTAACAATTAATTCATTTCCCTCGACAAAAATATTAAAATCACTATTTTTTATTTTTTCCTGAAGACCAGCCAAATAATCCTCACTGAACTTATACTTTGAAAATTCATCTTTAAAATTATAAACAAAATTAACCCTTAACACATCCCTGTCAGAATTTGCAGATTTTTCAAATGCTTTTTCGCCAACACTAAAAACATAATATCCTGCAATTTTCTCTTTTGCATAAACTCCATCTAAAAATTTAGCATCATTTATTTTAACAGCAACTTTTGACGTGCTTGTTGCAAAATAAAAAAAAGTTGTGAACACAAGTGCTAAAAAAAGGACTACTATCAAAGCAACTTCAATTACCCCC
Organism: Candidatus Woesearchaeota archaeon; assembly: GCA_964511585.1. Lineage (GTDB taxonomy): Archaea > Nanobdellota > Nanobdellia > Pacearchaeales > GW2011-AR1 > ARS1301. The sequence goes on along the minus strand of CAZEFN010000075.1, from coordinate 6,585 downwards.
CTCTTATTTTTTATCATTTTATTTTCTCGCAATATGTTTTAAACAAACAACCAACAATTTTTTTATTTCCAAGATTAATATCCAAAACAATATCCTTATTTACATTGCAATTATATGCTCCTGCTGAAAACTTATCTGAAAATCTTGGCATTTCATTTTTATCCTCGCTATTTTGAACTCTCACCCACCATGGATGCACTCCTTTCCATCTTTCTTTTGGAAAAGCATCAGAAAAAATTTCATCAGAATTTAATTTAAATAAATCATTAGAAATGCTGGAATTTTCAATTGCTTCACTAATTTTCATCTCTTTTCCATCAATAATCACAGGCGAATTCGCAAGTTTAATCAAAACATTTGCAAGTTCATTCTCGCAAGAAATTTGCTTGACTTCATTTATTTTATTTTTTCCTTCTCCAAAAATTGGAATTGAATCTCTGATTTTAGCATTAAAAGTTCCTGCAAAAAGAAGAAAAATAAGAAAAATAAGAAAAATAAATCCCACAAAATATGAAAAAGAAAGTCCAATGCTTATTCCTTTTTTTTCATAAAATTTTCTTGAATCCATTTTAATTTCTATTATTTGAAGCAGTAAAAACCTCAAGATAACTATTTTTAACTTCTCCTCCTTTCAAATAAAATTCCAAAGATTCTTTTTTAAAACATTTAGGGTTCACCTTAGAACTTCCAACACCTACGCACTTTTGCGCAATATCAGGAAAACCTTTTTGTATCTCTTCACGAACTAAATTTTTCTCCTCGTCAAACAATCTTATCCTAAATGAAAAAATATCCCCAGAAAAAACTTTTTCATTTAAATTACATTTAGAAAAAACATCAAAACTATTTTCTAAAAAATCATCAGAAATTCTCCCGTTTTCAGTAATACAATCATAAATTTTATCATAAAGAATTTTTGCTTCTTTTTCCTGAACATTAATTTCAGCAGAATAAACAATTCCTACAGCAAGTGCAATACTTCCACTAATTAAAATCATACTCACTAACCACCACAAAGAAAACATTTTCTCTCCTCGTTTATTAAAATTCATTTAAGTAATAACTAACACAAGTTTATTTTCATTAAAATCAGAAGCAATATGATAATCTGTAAAATATTTTGTAGAATATCCCCCCCCAGTAAGCGAAACAACAACCTCATTATTATTTATTTGAACAAGTAATTTTTTCTCATCATAACTCAAAACTTTTCCTTTTTGCTTTTCAGCAACTTTAATTCCATCTTCAAAATCAATTTCAAGAATTGTGTTGGGTTTTGCATTATCAAGAAGAAGCGCTATTTGTTTTGAATACGCCTGCTCATAAACACCAACTCCGCTCGACGCCCTTGACACATATGCAAAAGCAAAAATAAAAATAATAATAGTTAATAAAATCATTACAACTCTTCCAATAGAAATATCAACACCCCTTTTGTCCATTTAGAACAAATTAAATAAATGTTATAAATTTATCTAAGCATCAAAAGGATTGCATTCCAAACCTCTTAAACTTTCTTCATCATAATCAATAAGTGCATGCCCTGAAATATATTCTACATTTTCATTAAAATAATCCTGAACAAAACCTCCTGCAGAATAACCAAGAATCGTTCCAATAAGTACTGCTATTTTTCCGACATCAACACTTTTAGTGAGAAACCCCACAACCCCTCCTGCACCTAAACCAATAATTGCTCCAACATTTTCCCCAAAATCACTTTTGTCAACTTCAAAAAGAACAATTGCTTTTTGCCTTGCAGTTATTCCATTAAGATTATCCAAATCTGCCTTATTTCTTAACAATAAAAAAGAAGCATAAGAAATTTCTTTCTGCGGAATTTGTTTTGTTGCTAAATAATCCCCAAGCCCCAGAAACATCTCTTTTTTTTTCATTAAATCTTTATCAAATGCAATTCGCGTGCAAATATTACATCTTTTCTTGGAAGTAATTTCTCTTTCAAAAATCTGAATTTTTCCCTCGCCTATCATTGCCCAGCAATCAGCCATTTCTCTTGCAAAAATTTTGTTCACTTCATCATCTTGTTTTTTCAATTCACTTGAAATTCTTATTGTTTCAAATTTACCCCCCAACTCCTCTTCGCAATTTCCTTTTCTAAATAATTTATCTGTTATGCATATTTTTTTTGTAGTGCAACTCAGCGACGGAAGATTTTTTGCTCCAAAAGTATCTGGAAGTGTCCCCCGAAGAATAACAGAATCATGACAAATCTCCCTATCACTCTCTCCTCCCCAATCAATAAAATAAAAAATTGAAATAATCAAAATCGCTCCTGCTAAAATCAAAACAATATTAACAAATTTATTCGCAACAATTGAACCCCCTTTATTTTTCATTTAAACAACCTCTCTTTAATTAAATAAACAACCGCAGATAATATCAAAAGCAAAATAATCCATAAAATAACTCTGACAAAATTTGTCTCTGGCACTTCTCCTTTTTTATTCATTTGAATCTCCTGAATTTAAACTGCTCGTCGTTGATGCCATCTCAACAATGCAATGCTCGCCTAAATCTTTTTGAGTTTTAAAATCATAATGCTTTATTATCAGACCAGAATCAAAATTTATATTTTTCCCTGAAACAGGATAATAAAAATCAAACATAACAGAACCAACATAACGGGACTTATCTCTCTGAAAACTTAATCTAATAAATGACTTCTCTAAAACACGCTGATTGAAAAAAGATTCAAAACTTGATTTGAAAATTTCATTTGAAAACAAAGAGGGCTTTTCACAAGCAATTTTAATAAATTCTTCAACAGAATACTGAATTTCATCAACAATAATTTTTGAAGAAAGATAATCATTCAAGACATCATTCAAATTTGTTTCAGCAGAGCTTTTTCTAAATGTGAAAAAATTATTTTCATCTTTTCTTATTGTCATAAAATTATCTCCTTCTAATTTAATTGCGTTTTGCCTGCCAACAAATACCAGTATTCTTGATCTTTTTGTTTCAAGATTATCAATTTCAAATTCATATTTAAATTCAGAACAAACACCGCCGTATTTTTCGCAAATTTCTTCTTGAATTTCATCATTAGTAGCCAAATTCTTGCAAATACATAATTTATCTCCAGCCCCAACTAAAAACCAATTCAAAGGAGTATCCATTAATATCATGCTACTGGAAACATTATTTTTAATTGTATAATCTATTTTATCAAGGATTTCACCTAATTTCCCCGACGCTTTTTCTTCAACAGGAACTCCTTTGAATATTGCATATGCTTTTGAACCTAAAGGGAAAAAAACAAAAACACTTGCGAGAATAAAAAGCACGATTCCAATTCCTTCTGCTAATGTTAATTCTCCTCGGCAATTCATTTCAATACCTCATGTAAAATATTAAATCTATTTACAACTTCTTCAACATATATATCTTGTTGAGGATATTTTGGATTGCATCCCCATCCATTGTAACCCCGAACAGCAGCTTCCCACCCACTATAAAAAACATTTTGATATTCTTTTGAACAAGCACCTGAAAATTGTTTTCCTTTGTTATAACTATTATAACTATCTTTCAAAATCTTCACACCAACTTCAATATTTTTTTCAGGATTATTTAATAAAACATTTTTACATTCTTCTTTATCTTGAGGCAATCCATAATTTCCACAATGAACTAAATTAATCTGCATCAAGCCATAAGAACTTTCAGTATGACTGTTTTTATCACAAAAACTCTCCTGCATAATTAAAGAAGCAACAATCAAAGCATCTGGAATTCCATTAGCATCAGAATATTTTACAATCCATTTTGCATAATTTTCACAATCACTACCACAAAAACACTTTTTTAATTTTTCATTTCCATAATTAAGTGATTTTAATACATCCTCAGAAGTTCTAATTTCAAAAGATAAAAAATTTTCAGAATTAACATTGATAACATCCAAGTCCTCATTTGCCGACGAGAAATCAGGAAGAAATAATTTCACTTTTCCAAGAACATCCCCTCTTAAAACAAAAAATAAAAGAATAATAAAAACAAGAACACCAATTATCAAAATAGGAAGTCCAGTTATCAAAGCCTTTTTTTTATTCATCTTCCCCACCTTAAAATATTTCTCGCAAATTCAATTGCTTCTTTTGCCCAATCAAGTCCAAAAAAATAACCAACTAAAAAAATTCCAAGAATAATGACTGCAATTAAAAATCCAATCAATTGGCTTGTCGTAACTTCAAACCCTCCTTTTTTATTAAACCTCTTTATCATAACTTTTCAACAAAAACAAATTAATAAATCTTTTCAAAATAAATTTCCTAACACAAGTGAAGTCAAAACAAACAAAGCCATCACAGCAATAAATGCAGTTATAGTATAAAGCAAAATCCCCCTCATCAAATTCTTGCCTGTCTTGTTTATCTTATCAAGTTTGTCTTCTCCAGAATTAATTGTCACAAGAGTTCCTGTTAAAATAAAAATAATCTGAACAAGGTAAATCCCGACGATAATTTGCAGATAATAAGGAGGAATCATCTGTGTCACATCAAATATTTCAAGAAGTGTTCCAAAATTTCCAATTCCAAGAGAACCGCTGTCCCCTCCAAGATTTGAAAAATTCAATTTATTCAGAATAGAAGTCATCATCATTGCGAGCCCGACGACAATTCCAGAAAGCAACGGAGCCAAAAAAGTCATATTGCTCTTCATGTCAGAAACAATTTCAGCAAGCATGTCTTTCAATCTCTCAGTAATTTTTGAAATATTTTTAACATATTGTGAAATGCTCATCAAACTCACAGCAGCAATTTGCAGTCCTTTCTTAGACGCCTCAATAAAAATTTTCATAGAAGTTGAAATCAAATCAGAAGGATAATAAATAATCGCGCCACGATTCCTGTCAAAAATTGCTTTCTCAACACTCATCCCCATTTGCTGGATATTATAATTCACTCTTCGGAAAAAATCAGCAGTTCTCAAACCCTTTGATGATTCAGCAACTTTTGCAAAAACCAATTCAGGAGGAACGCCATTCCCAACACGATTGCCAAGCTGAAAAAGCGAGTTATTAAATTCTGACTCTAACTGAATTGTTTTCTCTCTTTCAACAATCAAGTCAGCAGTTTTCATTTTAAATGCAATTGCAAGAGCCATTGCCAAACCAAAAGGAACAAGCAAACTCAAAAACAAAGCCACAGCTCCAAAAGGCCCGTTAATTCCATAACCACCGTCTTTAAAATCAAAAATATAATCATTTCCAAAAAAGCCAAGTCCTAATTGCTCAAAAGTATAATCTTTTTCAAGCCCAAACACCGACGGAACAGGAGTAAATTGAAAAATAAAAGGAAGAAAACCTAAAATCAAAAACGGAAGAAAAATCATAAACCCAATAAAATAAGGTTTCCTGCTCTTGTATTTTGGATAAAGAGGATTTCTTTCAAGCAAATCTGTCTGTCCATAACCTCCTGGTCTTAAAAACACAATTTTATCTATCAGATAAAAAACAAAAAACGGAACAATCAAATTAAATAAAAGCATAACATGAAACCACTTAATCATCCCCCCAATCATCGCAGAAGCAAGAGGCAATAATGCTAATGCCAGCGTCGGCAAAACAACACCAAGCATATAAACATTTGTCAAAGGACTCCTTACATTATGCGTGAACTTCAGCATTTTGTCATAAACTCCGTCAAGAACAACCTGCAATGATTTTTCAAGAATCAAAATTCTCCGATTATTGTCTGGTTCAAATAAACTGCTTTCAATAAGATGAAAACTCTCAATAAATTCAGGAGAATAATCTCTCCAAATATCAAGATAAAAATCCAGACTCTCTTTTATCGTCGAAAACCTTCCGATTGAAACATCATAAAAAACTTTTTTGAAATCAAGTGCAAGAGGAGGTTGCAGATGTTCTGCGGCAAACGCAATTGCTTTTTCCAGATTCGGAGTATGCCTCATATAAATAACAATATACAAGATTGCAGGAACCATCTGTGACGATGCTTTAAGACGCCACTTATTAGCAATTCTCGACGGATAATTATTTGTAAAATAAAAAAGAAATAAAGACAAAATTATTACAAGAATAAAAAACAAAACAGGAAATGAAGCAAGTGTTCCGTTTATCAAAACAACAGAAAGAGAAATCAAAAGCCCGACGACAAAAACTACGACAAAAGACATCACGCTCAAAGTCAGTGCCTGTTCAGGCAAAATGTCAAGATGTGCTATTGACAAATTTTTCTGAATTTTCTGCCTGTCTTTTTCAGCAATTTTTAATTTAATAATACTACCCAAACTTTTGCACCACTTTTCATAACGCGATAATTCAGGTGTCCGTTCCTGCTTGAATCTCAGATAATCCATACTATCTTGTGCAATCTGTCCTTCAATTCTCGCAGAATGCTTTCTCAGAATATCATCAACACTTGGTTTTTTATTTGACACCATCTTTTTTTCCAATAAAAAGAATAAAAAATAATTAATAAATGTTTGGAGTTAATTGGCAATCAATCTTCTTTGACAAGAAGGAATTTGAAAACTAACTAAAGAGGGGTTTTTATTAAAAATTTTTGAAGTCTTATGATTATCAATTTTTTTGGT
>CAZEFN010000074.1:0-9357 GCA_964511585.1 Candidatus Woesearchaeota archaeon | reverse complement strand
AACAGTATAATCTCTACCAAAGATATTGAGAGATTCACCAATAGAATCACTACTTGTAAAGTTTACAGATTGGTCAAATGTAACAATCATGTTATATGTTACATTTGATGTGCTCGTTCCTGTTGAAAAAGCAACAACTGGATCATCATCACTTGTAGGATGATTTCCAAATTCCAAAATTGGTGTTGAACCAATTGCTATTGTTTGAGTGTAATCAGCACTAACATCTCCGTCAAAATCACCATCTGCTAAAACAGTTGGTAATTCTGTTTTTGTCAATGTTGACCTAACCTGATTCAAACTTTTGTTCATATAAATTTTAGATGAACTTGTAAATAAAGCAAATGCTTCACCTTCAACACTAGTACTTGTTCCAGAACTTGTTGTACCTAAAGAAGATTGCAAGTTTGTCTGAATATTTCCTGCCTGAATTATATCAAGTGAAGAAACACCAGTTCCAGTACCATACACAATTGCTACGTCTGAGCTACTTCCGACAACGAAAGGCGCAGGATAATTTGCAGCAGCAGCAACACCAGCAGTCATACCGACCATCAATGCACTACTTGCAATAGCAGCAATTTTTCTAAAATTAAATTTCATTTATTTTTTAACCTCCTTTCAGCTCTATGATTATGTTGTCTATGACAACGCCCTTCAAATAAAATAACCATAGGGTAAGTCATTTCATCCGATGAGTATAATTCCTTTACCATTTTAATCCCTATTAGAACCCTTGCGGGCTAAATTAAAAACGCAATTTTCCTTTAAAAAGTTTGCTATACCCTATCAGACATATCTCTAAAAAACCCCTATTTTATAGGGTTTATTTATAAAACTTGTGCTGTAACTTTTACATAAGCACATTATCACAATTTTCATCTAAACTCTTGTCTTATATATATGTTATAAAAAAATATATAAATACAGAATACATTTTAAAATTAAATGGTTAAAAAAGAATTTACAATTACTCTTTCAAAAGATTCATTTTCTTTTTTCAAGAAAAAAGAAAAAACAAAAAAAGATTATGATTTTGAAGGAATCTCTTCTCTTCGCAAGATTCTCAACAAAGAAAAAGCAAGAATTCTCGACGCAATAAAAACACAAAATCCAAAATCAATTTACGACTTATCAAGAAAAATAGGAAGAAATTTCAAATCTGTCTTCGACGACGTTAAGTTATTAGAAAAATTCGGATTTATAGAACTTGTCCAAGAAAAAACAGGCAAACGTTCAAGGCAAAAACCAATAATCATTGTGGATTCAATAATTTTCAATATTAAAATTTAATAACTCGTCGTGAAAACAATTTCTATAGTATTACTTCCCTTGCTAAAAATCTGTTTAGAGCCCTTATAATTATTCGTTGAATTTCCTTTCTGAATTTTAATCATCTCCACGCTTTCATCTAAGACAATCAACTCATAACCTTTAACCAAACTCCCGGTTTCAACATTCCAACTCGCATCAATAATCTTTTCAAGTGTTTCATTTAAAACATTACAAGTATTTCTTCCATCCAGACATTTTTCATTTTCCCTGCAATCAAAAATTAATTTCTGCACAGATAAAAATTCCAGATTGTCCTCGCAGTCAGTAGTATATTGCAACATCGTTTGTATAAAACTTTCAACTTCATAACTTTCAACTAATTCAGCATTTGAATTTTTCTTCAGCGCAAACCCAACAAATATCAGCAGCACCACAGCCACAACTATCATTATTAATCCAAAACCTACAAATTCTTCCTGTCCGGATTTTCCCCGGATAGCAGAAAAAATCCTTAATTTTTGCTTTTGTCCTTTTTTATTAATCATCTTAATTCATAACTCACACTCATTTTAGCAAGTTCGCATTTATCATAATATTCTCCTCCTGATGATTCTTTTCTGCACAAAGTAACAAAATTAGAAACATCTGCACCATCATTATTTTCTGAATAAACTTTTATTATATTGCAATTCGGATAATTACTCAACGAACAAACAATTTCTCCGTCAATCTCCGGATAAATTTTTCTAATTATAATATTTGACGCCCCCCAAAATCCGTCGTATTTTTTGCTGTTCTGAATCAGCATTATCACTTTATCTGCATCAACACAATTTATTTTGTTGCTACCAAATGATTCCTCGCATGAAAACTCCGGAGAATTAGCAAGTCGCGTCACAAGCATCAGTGCATTTTTTTCCTGCAATTCAATTGCTGATTTTTTTAAACCAGATGAACCAAGCACCAGCAAAAAAATTCCAACTAAAACAAAAAATAAAGTTATTGCTAAGAGCATGAATAACATTTGCTGGATTTTAATTTGTGCCTTTACCACAACCCACACCTCGCGAATTTATTTTTATCGTCAATATCCTCTGCAATCCCTGTAACAATATTTATTTCAGAAGAACTCTTGAAATTATTTCCAGCATTAATTAATCTCATTAAATCTTCATTAAGATTTGAATCACAACCTTTTTGCGAAACAAAATTCGCCTTGTCCCTATACAATTGAGCCAGCACACCAACTCTTTTCATAATTCTCTTCAACTGGCATTCATAAACCTCTGCATCTGAAAAAATTCCAGCATACATCAATGCATTGCCTTCAAAATAAATCGTTTCTTTGTCTTTTTGAATATAACCTGCTTCATAACTCACGCGAATATCACAACCAACACCCCCTTTAAAGCAAACAACAACGTCATTTTCTGCACATTTTTTAATATGGATATTTTCCTGTTTCAGCGACGACAATTCTTCTTTAATATCTTCTGGTGCATCAAAAAAACAATATTTTTTTTCAGAAGATGTTAAGTAAGTCAAGTCAGCAATTTTAAATGGAAATTCAAACGGCTTTGAAAAAAGATAAAATTTTTTTCCTTCAACTGGCTGTTCTGCAAAAATATATTTGTTCTTGAAATCATTATTCACATCTGTCTCAGACCACTTTCCAAAACTTTTTTGCGATACGCGGATTAACTGAGTTCCGAAAATTCCCTCCTCTTTACATCCGCAATCAATTCTTGTTTCAGCAGGAAGGGAAAAAGAGCTGACTTTCCCTGTTTCATAACTTATTTCAATCGGGTTCAGTAAAATTCCAATCTCCTCTGCAATTTTTGCATCTGAAACCTGTTGTTCTGTGCTTAACAGTTTTGTTGAACCATAAATTGCAAGAAATAAAATAAATGCCCCTGCAATAATTGCAAATATCGTCGAGAAAGACATGTCAAGATAACCTTTTTTTGAAATCATTCTATAACAACAAGTGGATTGCTATAATCCTTTTTTATTATGAACTCAACTTTACCAGAATTATCAAAACATTTTGGGTTTTCACTTTCAGTAATTTTTTCTATATCAAGATGTTTAATTGCCATTGCATCCAAGCCCTCTGCAGAACCAATAGGATAAAAAAACACATTTTCTGTTTCATAAAAAACCTGTCTCAAATTCTCGCCGATTTCTTTATTTTTTCCGTCGAGAGAAGAATAATAATCAATAAAACAAATTTTCTCTATTTTGCTCGGAAGCGCATATGAAACTTCTTGCGATGCTTTTGAGCTTTTCCATATTCTATCAATATCTTCTTGAAAATCATTTGCAAAACCCCCAACTTCCAGAGTTCTTTGCATTCCTAAAAATTTCTGCACAGCATAAAATGCAAATGCAATAAATGCAACAATAAGAATAATCGCCCAAATTATTCCAAATGATATCTGCATTTGCGAGCGTTTACACGAGATTACCTGTCGCCCCTGATTTCGAGTGTGGGCGGGAGTTCCTCTTTTCATTAATTAAATAAGAATAATTCTTTATAAGTTTTGTTAGACACAAAAAATTTAAAGAGTTTTCATCCTTGTTAATATGTAATCTTCTGGAGAAATTATCTGGGCGGGATAATTAATTAATCCTACTCATAAACAAACCAAACACCAGTCATCAGGTTTTCAAAACAGAAAATAATAAAAACTCAGGATATTTTAACTAAGTATGGAAACTGAAAATATTGATATAAACCAATTTATAAGAAAATTGAATCAAGCAGAAGCAATTATTAATGAATTAAGAAACAATATTTTGCTTTTTGATAAGGAATTCCAAGAAAGTATTTTACGAGGAGAAAAAGATATTTCTGAAGGAAAGGTTGTTGTATGCAAAACAGAGGATGATTTAAACAATTTTTTCGCTTCAATATAAAATGTATGAAGCAGTATTCTCAAATGAATTCACAAAACAATTAAAAAAATTAAAGAAAAAAGATTAAACCACTTTGAACGATTAACAAAAAAGATTAAAGAAATTTTAATAGAACCGACGAGATTCAAGCATTTGAGAAATGTATTAAAAGGAGAGCAAAGAATTCATTTTGGTCCTTTTGTTTTAAGATTTAGTGTAGAAGAAAATCGTGTTTATTTTATAACATTTAACCATCATGATTTTGCTTATTGAATAACACCGACGACAACAGGAGACAAAAAATCAGTCAATCTTCGTCCCATTAAAACTCCGTCACTAAAACAATTTATTCAAGCCAAATTTTATTCACCACTCCCACTATAAACAGCCCTTCCGTCGTAAAAACCTTTTTGTCCAAGATAATTAACACTGCTTCCGCAATCTCCAAGTGCAACACACATTTCATTCATTTGTCCTTCCCAACCACTACTCAAGCATTCACATCCACTTATACACTTTTTATCTCCACCTAATTTTTTTTCATAAACAACAGTGCATTCAACACTTGCTTGTGAGCAAATTTCTTCTGAATCCCCGTCGCTTTTCCAGAAATTAAATCCAGGTGCAAACTTTGGAACACAACTCTTATCTGTCCATATGCAATCTCTCCTGTCTGAATTTTCACAATCTTTTTTTGTCGTCTGTGAAGCACAATCCTGCCATTGATTAACTCTGCATGCTGCTGTACTAAATCCGTCAATGTCATCTTCAATACAAATTTCCTGCCTGAAATCAGCACATGGCTCAACACTTACTTCTCCATTATAACAAACCAATCTAAAATATCTTGAACCAGGAAGATTTTTATCTGCCTTATTATCTGCACACCATGTTTCACCATGTTCATATTTTTCCCCCTGATATTTACAACTCAAATCACGACAAATATTATTTCCATAAAGAGGTGCAGACAATCCATCATCACTTCTTTTATATTTCTTGCAAGTGCTTCCTAAATAATAATCACAATTTCCACAAGTTGCAGAACCTGCATTTAAAGAACCATAACCACACGCTTCAGAAACATCTTTCAGATTAGCCCAATATTCTTTATTGTTAATTTTCGACGAATCATAAACATTCGCAACATTACCACAAGTGTCAACAAAATAAACTTCATCTTTACCTCCAACACAAGTTGTTTTTTTAGACGGTCCGCAGTTTGTATTCAGTCCTTCATCAGAACATAATTTTCCCGAATAAAATTTTGTTTTGTTCCCGCTCATTTCAGAACATTCTTTTTGGCTAGTCATTAGACAAGTTCTTTCATACTCTTCTTCAAAAACACATGCTCCTTTTACATCAGAAGTTGCAGTTGCAATGCACTGGATTTCTCCTTTAATATCTTCTCTAAAATTTGTTTGCAATCCATAAAGAGCAGAAAGTCGCTTGCAACTTGTTTTTGTTACAAACGCTGCTTGGTCTCCAATTAAGCAACAACCCAGTTCACATTGAGGGACTTCATCTGCTTCATTGTCATACCAAACACCTTCATTTTCCTCGCAAACTTTTTGCGGGGTATTTTCCATACATGTTCCCTCTTCACTATCAATACAAGTTCCTGTTCTGCAATAAGAAGTTGCTTCGCATGATGTCGGAGCAATTCTATAATCATCATCACATAAATCTTCTCTGGCGTTCTGGCACCACGCACCACTTTCCAATCGTTCACAGCAATAAGATGCCTCAGCAGAAATAAAAGTTCCAACTAAAAAGATTCCCAAAAAAATCAAAAATATTTTTTTCATTTCTTAACTCTCTTCTTTATTTTTTCAATAAATTTATCAATTATAAATATTCCCTCAACCATTTTTAAAATATCTTTTTTTCCTAACTCAAAATATGCGTGGGCAATTATATTTCTAAAATCAATTAACTGCTTTAATTCTTCTGCTTCTTTTTTATCCATAAAACCTATTTTTGCAAGATTATAAAATATGTCTGCATATCTCGACGGAAATCCGGCTTCTTCTTTAATTAAAATTTCCTGCCCCAGATCAATTACTCTGTTCAAGATCGCAAAGCATAGCATTGAAGTTGCATGAATTGTTTTCGGCTCATCCAAATCTTTCAATGAATTCACCCCCATCTCTTCTAATTCCCTTTCATAATCTTTTATTTCTTTGATTATTTTAATTATTTTTTCTATATCGTACATTTTAAAATCTCTTTGCAATATGCATTAATCACATATTTGAAATCAATATAATTTTTGATTATTCTTATTTTTAATTCGTCAATTTTATTTCTATCCCTAACAAATAATTTTTTTCCTTCTTTCAAAATTCTAAACTGAATTATTATTGGAAGTTGTTCAAAAAAAGAAATATCCAGATTGTCCGACGAAAAATAATAAACTCTGCTTTTTTCTTTTTCAGTTAAACCGCCGATTATGCAAATGTCTATATCTGACAATGGCCCTGCGTTTCCTCTTGATTGACTTCCAAATAAATAAATTGCTTCAACATTTTTTATTTTTGAAATCTCTCTTGCAATTTTTTCAATGTCTTTAATTTTTGTTAAAATTTGTCGTCTCATCAATAAACCTCCTCTGCACCATAACCAGGTGGCCATGCAACACTCCGCGATGCAAACTGAAATTTGTCGTCGCTGTTTCTGTCAGTCAGGATATAAATTGTGGTCCCGTCTAACTGCTTTTTCTTTTCAACTTTCAAATCGTGATAATAATTCATATAAGTTGTTGTTTCAGCGTCGCCGTATTTTGCTTCCCAGTTTAATATGCTGTTTGCAATGCTCACAAGTTCATAAATATTATTCTTTACAGAAACCCGAATTGAATTATATCTCTCTGTTTCATCTTTTGTCAGAACAATTGATTCATTAAAATTAACAGAAACAATATTCGGAAGAATCTCAACATCAATATCTCCACTTTTCATCTGCACGTTATAGCCCCTGTTTTGATAATTAACTCTTAAACTTTCAAGGCAATTTTTTGCATCTGTATCAATATAATTTTTAATCTCTCCTTCAATATGTCTTTTCAGCATTGGTTGTTGCATAACACATGTCTGATAAAAACTTTCAGCATAACATAAATATTCCACTTTTTCATTATTATAAAGAAAATAAAATTCAGGTTCAATAGAACCTCCCTGTTTGGATAACAATTCAATACCTTCATTTATTTTGTCCTCAAGACAATTTTGCAGAAATATCGACGGGTTTTTTGAGCCAATTCCGATATTTGTCTTTATTATTGGATAAAGAAAATAAATTAAAACAGCAACGACAATTATCATAATCGCGACAATTACAAAGATAGTTATTTGTGAGCGTTTATGTGGTAGAAAAATTCCTCTTTTTTTCATATTCTCTTTACTCATTTTAGATTTATAAAAATATCTACCATTTTCTAATTTTAATTGTGCAACCTTCTCCTTTGTTTCCCCATATATCCCCACATTTTATATGATAAGTTTGTCCTGAAACAAAATCAGCACTATGTTCTTTTGTGAAAGTGGCGCTCATTGCTGTTGCATTTGCTTCATTAAAATTACATCTTTCAAAATCATAATAACATTCTGCATCCTCGTCGGTAATCAGAATTAATTTCCCATTTTTATTATAAGCCCTCACAACTTTTGGTGCGTCAGAATCAACAATTATCTCAAAATTTGTTTTATTCTTTGCAATGTTGCCTGCATTGTCCTCGCATTCAATAAAAATTTCATAATTTCCAGACATCATTGAATTAAATTCTTGATTATGCAAGTTAGAATATGTATCAGAGAAAAGAATGTTTTCTCCTTTTTCTGAAAATTTATAATAACAAAGTGCCTCTCCGTTTTCAGCGCCCCCTGATGTTCTTGCATTTAAGTTTATTGTTACTGGTTCAAAACCCCTAAAAATTTCCCCGCTTGGTTCAATAGAATTAATATTTAATTCGCTTTCAGAACCAAATAAATCAAAAACAAAACTTTCCTGATTTGCATTTCTCATCTTATAAGTTATTTTATTTGTGGCTTCATTAAACTCTGCGGTTGTATCATTGAGCATCCATGGCTGGTCCTTGCATCTAATGTAAAAATTATTTTCTTCATTTTTTAAATCATACAATGTCGTCGAGCATTTCCACCCAAAATCCGTATAATGAAGCAAGTCAGTATCACAAACCATGTTCTTTCTCATTTGTTCATAAGTCCGGTCATTTGAATCAATTCTGCATTCTGCTGGCTCGTTGATATAAATATCCAGATTAGATTCAGTTGTTCCATAAGCAAGATAATTATTATTTTTAGGATTTGTAGCAACAACTTTTGGTGGTGTTAAATCAGGACCATCATTGATACAAAAATGAACTATATATTCTTTTGAATTATAATTCCCGTGATAGTCCTGGCACCGAACATACATATTCATATCAGAATACATTTCGATTAGATTGCCGACTATGTTATAAGTATGAACACTATCCACACTTGGAATTGAAAATGCAAATGTGTGATTTTCTGAAAACATATTTTGTTCAATTGGAAATTGATTCATACCCCCATAATCTTGTGTTCTTTCAAAACTATATTTACATTGTGCATATTCGTCAGTGTTTAATGAAAAAACAACAGGTGTAAATTCTGTAATGCACTTTTTTCCTTTTTCTTTGAGTTCTGTTTTAAAATCACTTGTTCCTGAAAATTCAAAATTCTCTATAATATTTCCTATTGTAATTATTGGAGGTTTGCCGTCGTTGGTAATTCCTTCACAAATAGGATTTTCAGTATCTTTATTTAATAATTTGCATGCTTGTCCAAGTGACTCGCATCGATATTTAGAACAAGGTTTTAGAGGGTCATCGTTGCACTTTTCGCAATTTTTATTCCCTAATGGTGCTTCCCACAGCTGGCATTCAAATTTCACCACAACAATTTTTGTGTCTCCCCATCCAATTATTTCTAAAATTGTAGCTATTACTGCGACAGCTATTGCTGCCCAAATCATTGTAGCTAGCATTGGTCCAAATAATCCTCCAAAAGTTGAAAAACTTGTCATTGTTGTTCCTAATGCTCCAGTAGCCCCTAAGCCCGCAACACCTCCTGCAACACCCCCTGCAATAACTAATGCTGTTGCTGCATCTCCCTGAATTCCAAATGCTTTTGCAGCAAG
>CAZEFN010000073.1:0-3993 GCA_964511585.1 Candidatus Woesearchaeota archaeon | reverse complement strand
CTTGGCTCGCACGAAAATGGGTTTCTTTTTTAGAAAAAAAGAAACTACAATGGTAGAAAAAACTACAATAGTTTCTACCACGAACCAACTCAACCTCGGCGCCTCGTCGGGAAAAATGGCTTTGGGGAGATTTTAACTCCCGACCTCGGCCTTTCTCAAATTAAAATTTGAGGAAATGAAAATCCTCTGGATTTACCTTCATGAGAGCCGCGCTCTAAACAACTGAGCTACAAAGCCAAAATTAGGAAAATAAAATAATTTAAAAAGTTTCTTCTATTTGTAATATATGGTAAATGAAACAATTCTTCCTGTTATTGCAGAAAGTTTAATCAAGGGTTTGACAGGAACAATTGCTGCTCTTGGAGGAATTATTCTCCTTTATTTAATTTTTCAGTCAGTAATGATTTATATTAACAGAAAAAAGAAAAAAGAATTAGAAAAAATAAATGAAAAAATAGGGAATATTGAAGAATTATTAAAAAAAATTTTATCAAAAAAGTAATTATTTTTCAATTATTGGGTTTTCTTTTTCAATGCGTTCTTGTTTTTTTAGACGAACAAGATATCCTGCTATTTGATTGCGGACTTTCTTGCTTGGTGCAACATCTTTCAGGATTTTTTTGTTTTTTTCAAAATCCTCTTCGAATTCAACACCCTTATTTAAAAGGATTGTAGAAGTTTTTTTTACTAATTTTGTTTTTATTTTTCCCATTATAAGAAAGGGACAATTGGGTTTTTAAGGGTTTTTATTCAATTTTTTCTATTTTATCCAGCTCTTTTATTGCGTCTATAAAAGAAGTTAGTTTTTTCAAGGGTTCGCCAAAACAATAAATTATATACCTTAAATTTTGTTCTTTTGCTTTTTTGTGAGCATTTACAATATCTGCTTCTGTCAGGCGTTTTTTATTATAAGCGACAAGAATTTTTTCTTCATTTCCTTTTTTTATTTTTAATGTTAAATCATTTTTGCTGAAACCTTCTATTCCTGAAATTTCAATTTGCTTTTCTGAGAGAAAATCCTTTATTTTGTTGAAAAATTTATCATTCTTTTTTTCAGATGATTTTTTGATTATCTTTTTTTTGGTAATTTTCTGTTTTGTTGCTTTTAAAATTTCTTTTGGTTTATTATCAAATATTTCTATCTCTTGTTTTGGAATTTCTTTTTTTGATTGTTCGCTTGAGGATTCTATTATCTCTTTACTTTCTTTTTGCTTTTCTTTTTTTTCTGATTCTTCCTTACTCTTAAATTCATTTTCAGGAATAGTAAGATATCTCCAAAAAAGGTTGTTATTTTTTTGAAATGGAATTGCAAAATCCTTTATTGAGCGAAGTGCCACGCGAATTGCAGGTTCTTGTTTTGAATCTTCAAGAAATTTTTTTTCACTTAATAAAAATAAAGCCTCTTTTTCTTTTCCTTTTATATTGCCTGAATATTTTTCTAACTGGAGTTCCTGCCCAGGAATAAAATAAACCGGCGAACTTCCGACGCGCATATTGCTCATTTTTATTTTTTTTTCAGATAAAAGTTCTGAAAGAAACGCAGATGTGAAAAGTATGCTTGAATTTATTTGTGTTGAAATATGAACTGGCAACGACGGACCACGGGTTTGCAAGATTCTTAATATTTTTTCTTTTGTTTCAGAGTGTTCCATAATTTAGAAATATAAAAGGAGTATAAATATTTTTATGGCTTCAGCCACCTCACCTCATAATAAGTTATATCACTTTCATCATCAACAATTGCTAAAAGAAGTTTCTTTTTTGTAGAATGTGCGACGCGGTTTTTTGCTGAAAATTCGTGCCAAGTTAGTTTTCTCGATTCATGGTCTGTAAAGATAATCCATTTTGCGTGCTTTGTTCCTGGGCGGGCACCTTTGTCGTAAATCCTAAAATCCGCACCGAATTTCAACGCTGTTTTTACAACATAACCTTTTTCTCTTAAATCCTTATACACAGGATATTTTATTTGTATCCTCTTGTCAATCTTTCTAAATCTGTTCATTAATTCTTGTCTTTGAATTTTTTTACTTCTTGATAAAATTTCTATTTTTCCTTTTTCTGCAAGAAATATTGCTTCTGAAAATGAATACTGGATTTTATCCCCGACAGGTTCCCCAAAACAAGATTTTTGATAAAGCAAATGTGCTTCTGCTGAATTGCTTGAAATTATTTCTCCTGCAATATGCGCGACAATTTTTTCCATATATAAAATAAAAGAAAGGAATATTTAAAAACTTGCTTTTCTAAAATTATTTATGAAACTAACATTAAACTTATTTTTTTATTTTTTGTTAGTTTGGGCTCTCTTTATTTATTGAGCCATAAATAAAATTTTTTTCTAATTAAAATGGCTTTAATTTTATTCGTGTTAATCGCTGAAAGGAGGTTTTTATAATTGAGATGAGTAAAAAAGGAAATAGAAAAATAAAATGTATTGCATTGTCTGGAAATCCTTATGGAGCAAAAAGATATTTTGTTTGCACTTTTAATGAAAAGGGGGATTATAATCCTCAAGGATGTTTAAAATCTGCACATCAATTATATCCTTTTATTGACGGGAGAACCATTACTCATATTACTTCTTGTGCAAAAGAAGATTTATTGAAAAGAGCTTCACCCCAACATAAGAAAGTCATTAAACGTTTGGATATTTTAGAAATTTGATTTTGCATAAAATTTAAAAACTTGTTTTTTGTAAACCCCATATGAAACTAACACAAAATATTTTGGTTCTGGTTTTAGTGTTAGTCGTGCTCATTTAATGGGCTGTTTCTAAATTTTTTAAAATGGCTCATGAAATTTATTTTAATAAAGTTGTAAGGGAGTTTTTATAAAATGACAATTGAGATTTTTTATGAAATAAAATCTGATTCTCTTTATTGCCTGCATAAGAGAAAAAAATATTCTTCTGAGGGAATCAAAAGACATATTAGAAATAATAGACATAGAAGAGAAACGATAGGAATTGGCGTTCCAGACATGGCTATAATGGAAAGAGCTAGGGGATTAAAAAAAGAAATTAGTAAGATATTTGATGAAAAAGAAAGTAAGGAAATTAAATAAACTTTTAAACATTCCCAACTAAGTTGAAATATGGAAATTAATTTCAAACAAATAGAAAGCAAGTGGCAGAAGAAGTGGGCTGAGAAAAAAATATTTTCTGTAAAAGAAAAATCTGATAAAAAAAAGTTTTATGTTCTTGAAATGTATCCATATCCGTCGGGGAGCGGTTTGCATATGGGGCATGCATTTAATTATACTATTGGGGATGTTCTTGCAAGATTTAAGAGAATGCAAGGATTTAATGTTCTTTATCCTATGGGTTATGATAGTTTTGGTTTGCCTGCTGAAAATGCTGCTATAAAAGCAGGAAAACATCCGAAAAAAAGCACAGATGAGGCGATTAAAAAATATATTGAGCAACAGAAAGAATTGGGGCTGAGTTATGATTGGGGCAGAATTTTGATGAGCCACGACGATAATTATTACAAATGGAACCAGTTTTTCTTTTTGAAATTTTTAGAAAAAGGGTTGGTTTATCGTAAGGTGGCTCCAGTTAATTGGTGTCCTAAATGCAAAACTGTTTTAGCGAATGAGCAAGTTCAGAAAGGATGTTGCTGGAGACACGAAGATACTGAAGTTGAAGTTAAAAATCTTGAGCAGTGGTTTATTAAAACGACAGATTATGCAGACGAGCTTTTGAATCGCATTGACGAATTGCAGTGGCCTGAAAGAATTAAAATTATGCAGAAAAATTGGATTGGTAAAAGCCACGGAACTGAAATTGATTTTGAGGTTGATGGAAAGGAAAAATTCTCTGTTTTTACGACGAGGGCAGACACAATTTATGGAGTTACATTTATGGTAATTTCTGCACAGCATCCTCGGTTAATAGAGTTTGTTACAGCAGAACAGAAAAAAGAAGTTGAGAAATTTTTGAAAAAAATAAAAAGTGTTTCTGAAAAAGAGCAGGAGAGTTTGGATAAAGAAGGT
>CAZEFN010000072.1:0-6856 GCA_964511585.1 Candidatus Woesearchaeota archaeon | reverse complement strand
AACTAATTTGAAAATAGAAAATCAGAGGAGATTCAATGAAATAACAGATAGTTTGCTTCAGACAAAAGAAGATATTACAATAATAGAAACAGGTTTGCAGTCGGTGGACATACAAATTAGTTCAATTGGAAAGGAATTTAATGAATTGAAAGCGTCGGTGAGTTCTGATTTTTCAGGAATTGTAGAAGACGCAATAAAATCAGTCGTGACAATAAAGACAAATGTCGGGCAGGGAACAGGATTCATAATCGCCGACGAGGGATATATTGCTACAAATTATCATGTTGTTGAAGGTGCAAGTTCTGCAGGTGTTTATACTTATGAAGGAAAGACACATTCTGTTTCACTTATTGGATATGATTCAACTATGGATGTTGCTTTATTAAAAATAAATGCTGATTACCCTCGGTTAAAGCTTGCTGATTCAGATGATATTATTCAAGCAGAAAAAGTTATTGCAATTGGGAATCCTTATGGTTTGTCGTTTTCTGTTTCAGAAGGAATTGTTTCAGCAATACATCGGGAAGGGCCTAATGGATTGAATATTTATATTCAAACAACAGCAGAACTTAATTCAGGAAATTCAGGCGGGCCATTAATTAATAAAAATGGAAAAGTAATTGGAATGAATAATTTTAAATTAGGGAATAGCGAAGGACTTGGTTTTGCACTTGAATCAAATTATGTAAAAAGTGTTGTTAATGAAATCGCAACACAAACATTGGGACAGGGATTAATTTAATAAATCCCTTTTTCTTTCTCTCAATTATGTCAAGTAAAAAATTAGAGGAAAGAATTACCGCAAGTAAAGAAGAAAATTTTTCTGAATGGTTTACGCAGGTCGTGCAAAAATGCGAACTTGCAGATGTGAGGTATAATGTTAAGGGATTTTTAGTTTTCCAGCCATGGTCTGTTTTAGCAATGGAAAAAATGTATAAATTTCTCGAGGAGAATTTGCAAAAAAAAGGGCACAAGCCGTATTTCTTTCCGACATTAATTCCAGAAGAAAATTTAAAAAAAGAAAGTTCTCACATTGTAGGATTTACTCCAGAGGTTTTTTGGGTGACACATGGGGGGGAAAAAAAGTTCGATGAAAGATTGGCACTTCGCCCAACTTCAGAAACAGCAATGTATCAGATGTTTTCTTTGTGGATAAGAAGCCACAAAGATCTTCCATTCAAAATTTATCAAAGAGCGAATGTTTTCAGATATGAAACAAAAGCAACACGCCCATTTTTGAGAAGCAGGGAATTTTATTGGGTAGAAAGACATTCTGCACATGCAACAGAAAAAGACGCATTTGAGCAAGTTAAAGAAGATATGCGAATAACCCAAGAAGTAATGCATGATATTTTTGGGATTCCATTTATATTTTTTGAACGTCCTTCGTGGGATAAATTTCCTGGTGCCCATAGAACATTTGCAGCAGATGCACTAAATCCAGACGGAAAAGTAATACAGCAACCTTCAACGCATATTATCTCTCAGGAATTTTCAAAAGCATTTAATGTAAAATTCAA
Source organism: Candidatus Woesearchaeota archaeon (assembly GCA_964511585.1). GTDB lineage: Archaea > Nanobdellota > Nanobdellia > Pacearchaeales > GW2011-AR1 > ARS1301. The sequence goes on along the minus strand of CAZEFN010000072.1, from coordinate 5,336 downwards.
AGACAAGGATGAAAAAGAAAAATTTGTCTGGATAACTTGTTATGGTCCTGCAATTTCAAGAATTTTTGCAAGTGTGGTAATCGCGCATGGCGACGATAAAGGATTAAAGTTTCCATGGGAAATTTCTCCATTACAAGTTGTTATAATTCCAATTGATAAAAAATTAAATAAAAAAGCAGAAGAATTAAAAAAACAAATTGAAAAATTTGCGTCAGTTGAAATTGATTATTCAGACAAACGCCCAGGAGAAAAGTTCAATTATTGGGAAATGAAAGGAGTTCCTATAAGAATTGACCTGGGATTAAAAGATGCTGAAAAAAAACAAATAACTATTTTCAGGAGGGATTTGGATAAAAAAGAAATTATTTCTGAAAAGGATTTGATTTTAACAATTAAAAAAATATCAGATAAATTCACAAAAAATTTAATTAAAAAAGCAGACAAGGTTTTTGATAACAGAATCAAGGATGTAAGGAATGTTTCTGAAATAAAAAAGGCAATTCAGGAAGGGGCTATTGCTCGTTGTAATTTTTGTTCTGTAGAAAAAAATGGAGAAGTATGTGCAGAAATAATTGAAAAAGAAGTTGGAGCAGAAATTCGCGGGACAAAACTCGACGAGAAATCAAAAATTACAGGCAAGTGTGCAATTTGTGGAAAACCTGCGAGACATATTGTTTACATAGCAAAAAGTTACTAAACTGCATAATTACCAATAAAGAGAAGATTTTCCTCCAAATTTTAATCAGATTCTACAATTGCTTCAAGTTCGCACTCTAAGCGAAGAGTAAATTCTAATAATTCATTCAACTCTTGTTCTATTGTCGTTGTTTCTACTAATTGCATTTTATTTAGCCAATCAGTTTTTAGAATTCTGAATTAAAAAAGAAATGAACCTCATTCAATCCAGAACTAAGAACTGAATTAAATCAGGCAAATTTAATTGAAGTGTAAACTAAGCCAACACTGCAATTCCAGTTAGGACATAGCTTACTATTCATAAAAAGAATAAGAATAAAGGGTTTTTATATTTTTCTATTAGCAATTTCTAAAAGTTTTTTTTCAAACTCGTCGAGCAATTTGAGATTCATTCTGACCCCAATTGACATTTCGTGACCACCGCCTCCAATTGTCTTCATCTCTTTTGCAATTTCTTTAAAAATATTCAGAGCATTTTTTCCTCTTATAGAAATATTCGCGAAAACATCTTTAATATAAACAACAGCAATTAATTTTTTAGGGAAAATATAGCACAACTCATCAGATAAATCAGAGCTTATGCTCATGTCCCCGCCATATTTGAAAAATAAAACATTATCTTCAAATCGTTCCTGTTCAATTGCTTTTTTTATTAATGCCTGATATTTCTTTTCTATAAAATTGAATCTTTTATGCATACGATAGTTATCTGCATTTTCTTCAAAAATTTCATAAGGTGTTCGCACTTTTAACAAAAATTTTAACAGCGAAATCACGTTTGTCGTCTTATCTTTCAAGGCAAAATTAAATATCCGAACAATTTTTCCAATTTTTGCCTTGTATCGCAAATCAAAAGCATCCTTATATTCACATGATAGTTCAGGATATAACTTTTCAAAATCCCCATAAAATTCTGGTACAAACTTATCTGCAATACAACCAACAACAGCAATCCACAAGTCCTCTTTTTTTCTTGTCACATTATAGCAAAAATATGAAACCGAAGCAGAAATATTTCCATTTTCCAAAGGATTATAATAATTTACAAAATCAGGAATTTCATTTTCATTAAAAGAATGGTGATCAATGCAAACAATAGGAATATTAATCTCTCTAATTTTTTCATAAAATTTTTCAGAAACAACTGCTTTGTCGAGGATAAAAATATAGTCTGGATGAAATTCATTAATCTTTCTAAAATAATCTTCGCTTAATTCTCCTTTTACACAGACTCCTTTTCCTGCATTGCAAAATCTTCTCAAGAGTAAAAAACTACACAATCCATCAGCATCGTTATCAAAAAAGAAAACAGGATTTTGTGCTTTTTCAATATGTCCCCGGAGTTCATAAATCTGTTTTTCAGGTATCATATCTATTTTATAAAAAAGCTTATTTAAGGTTTTGCAGTCAAATTTTTTTCCCAATTAAAATCTTTTCCCTTAAATTTTCAATATCTTGGATAAACAGATCAGAAAAATCTTCGTCGGAAAAGTATTTTGCCAGTAAACTTTTATCTGCATTTATTATTTCTGTAAAATTATTAAAATTATTCAAAAGCGAATTCATTTTTATTTCATCTAAATGAATTTTACTTAATAATCTAATCCCTTTTGGGGATATTGATTTATCGTGGGTTTCACTAAATAAGAGAGTGGTTAAATTTGAAGTTTCCAAAAGAGAATCAAAATTTATTAATTTTAATCTGTCGTCAATTTCAATTTTCTGTGAAGAAAAATAATCTTCCAATATCATATTTCTTTCTTTGTTCATATTTTTGGTTAATTCTTTTAATCTCATACTGACAATAATCCCTTCTCTTCCCAACTCAATAAGATAGCGTCGGACAACATCTGAAATTCTTGAAATAATCTCAATTGTTTGCAAAATGACGCAGATATCTTCAACAGTGGTGGTGTCGCTTATTTCGGAAATATTTAATCCAATTAATAAGTCGTCAAATGTTTCTTTTTGTTTTTCAAGAATTTGCAATGTTTCAGTTGCTCTTCTTAAAATTTCAGAACTTACTTCAAGTTCATGTTTTAATTTTCCATAATAAAGTGTGATTTTATTTTTTCTTTCTGAAACAGCAATTACAATTGTGTTCATATGCCTGGCTGTTCTTTCAGCAGCTTTGTGTCTTGTTCCTGTTTCTTTTGTTGGAATATGAACATCAGGAGATAAAAGAGTATTTGCATAAAGAATTCTTTTCATATCCTCTGAAAGAATTATTGCTCCGTCCATTTTTGCAAGTTCAACTAATTTCTGTGGGCTGAATTTTGTGTTGACTTTGAAACCTCCGTCGACAATACTTAACAAACTTCCGGTATCAACTGTAATTAATGCCCCCATTCTTGCTTTTAAAATATTATCAAGAGCACTTCGAATTGAAGTTCCAGGAGAAAGCAATTTAAGCACGTCAAGAAAATCTTTTTCTTTAGGAAACACACCATCATTAGGGGATTTTTCTGAAATGTCTTTAACCATTAACCTTCTCGCATAGCGAATATATAAATATTTATGAGGAAAATCAGATAATTTTTGTTTTTAATTTTTTATAGCAAAAGTATTGGCAAACAATTCAATGTGTAATTCATGAATTGAGAAAAGAAATTTGTTTTTTAAATCTCCCCCTCAACTCTATCACAAAAATCTTTTTAAACTAGAATGACTAAAAAATTCTACAATGAATAAATGGCTAGAAATTTTAATCGGATTGGTGCTTATTGTTATAGCAGTTTATATCTGGGGTATGAATACCCTCGGAGCAGGAACTGCCGCACTTGAAGTTTTAAAAGGTGGGGGTTTGTGGATGATAATTGGAATCGGTGCTATCTTTTTGCTTCTAGGAATAAGTGACATAAAAGATTAATTAAAAAATAAAAAAGAAAAGTGAATTTGTTTATTTAAAAATTTTATATAAAGCAAATAATCCGCATAGAGCTACAATATAATAAACAACTGATTCTATAATTGCCCAGCTTCCGAAAATTAAACTGGCAAGGTTAAGCCCAAGTTCATTCAATCCCCAGTTAATAGCTCCAACAGCAGATAATACTAATGCTGTTTTTTCATACCACATTTTAATATACCTCTTTTAATTTAATGCAAGATTATATCTCGCAATCATAAATATACAAAATAATATACTATTTAAAATTAACTTATGAGTAGAATATTAGGAAACTTTCAATAATTGCAGCAATAACTAGTAAAGGAAAAACAATCAAAAGAAAAATCCTTATTGATTTCCAAAAATAATTAAAAAATGTTTTCTTCTTTTCTTTTTGAAAAATAAATGTTCCTATTTTTAATCCAAGTGCAAATGAAATAAAAATTGCAGGCAATTCAAAAATTCCATGAGGAACAAGGTGCCATAAAATTGAAAATCCATTCTCACTGATGGTAAGACGCGAAACAAAACCCAGAAAATATCCATTCATAAAAGTCGCGATAATGGGAAAAATTCCAAAAAAAATTCCAAAAAAAATTCCAAAAAAACTGATTTTGATATTATTAACAAAAATAAATCCTATTAATTCTGAAAATGATTTGCCTTGTGTTAATTTAATTAATTCTTGGATATATTCTAAAAGTTGATTATAAATTGTTTCAGGAGGCAAAATAAGATAACCAAGAATAATAGAACTGAAGAATATACCCAAGATAATATAAAAAAAATTTCTTGAGTCATAAAGATATCTCCAGCATTTTTTATATTCTTTTATTAAATTTATCTTATTTTTTTTCATTTAACTAAAATGTCTGCTAATATATTTTGTTTTGTTTTTGTATTTTTTCTTAAGATAAATTCCATAAGCCAATCCGACAATTAAGCCCCCGAGATGTGCGGTATTTCCAATCGGAACATTTCCGGCAATTGAAATCATCCAGAGTAAAAATAAAATTCCTGGTCCAGCATATTTCATTTTTATTGGAATCGGAATGAACATTACATAAACAGGAAGATTTGGTGTTAGTAAAACGAGTAAGCCCACAAGCCCAAACAAAGCACCTGATGCTCCAACTGCATATGTTTCAAGCCCCCCAAAAAACAGCGACGATAAAACAAAAAAAACTCCTGCTAATAAACCAGATGCCAAATAAAACCAGATATATCTTTTGTGTCCAAGAAGTTTTTCAACTAAGGAACCAATAAAAAATAACGATAACATATTTGCAAACAAATGAAAAAATCCACCATGCATGAACATGCTTGTTAAAAAAGTCCAGATATAATTCCCAGCCAAAATATTCGCTGGTTTTATCGCAATGTAATCTAAAAAATTAGAATTTATGTAAAGGAGAATCATAAAAATAGTATAACAAAAAACATTTAGTATAATAAAAATAGTGTTTGTACTTAAAGAACCAAATAAACTTCTTTTTCTTGACGGATAAACATTATAAAAATTAGCCATTATTTCTTTTTATTTTTAGAAATTTTCTTATTTGATTTTTTTATTGCTTTTTTCACAACTTTTTTCTTTACACTCTTTTTTTTAGGTATTTTTTTTTCTATTTTCTTTTTAGCTGTCTTTTTCTTTACCTCTTTTTTTCTTTTTTTTTTTTTTGCCTTTTTTATTTTATTCCTTTCTTTTTTTTTTTTTTTTTTTTTTATTTTTCTTTCTTTTTTTTTTTTT
>CAZEFN010000071.1:0-10556 GCA_964511585.1 Candidatus Woesearchaeota archaeon | reverse complement strand
GGGCCAGATTTTATTAGATAAATTTAATGTTTAATAGAAGGCCAAGCTTAGGACCTGGTAGCTTAGTGCTTGCGTAGGTTCAAATCCTATCTCCCGCATTAATCGAATGTAATAAGAATCGTTGGTTCGACGAGAGTTTACACGAGTTACCTTGTCATCCTTCATGTAAGTGTGGGCTCAAGCTTCCTAGCATCCGCGTAATAAAATTATTAATTTTGAATATAAAAAGTTTTATCTCAAATTAAAATAATTAAAATGCATACCAAGAATCTACTTTTAATTCATCGCTTTCAAAAATAATTTTTCCAGAAGAAGTATAAATTTTAAATTTATAATAATTAGGGTCATAATCAACACCAGAATTTTTAATTAAGAATACTTCATAAGAAACATAATATATTTTATCAGTGATCATTTTAAAATTATCAAAAAGTTTTATACTTGATTTTCCACCAAAAACATTTGATTCATAAATTTCAATATAATAACCCCCATATTCTTCCACATTTCCTTCTAAAATAACTTCAATATAAATTTCTCCTGGCGAAGTAGTTTTTATTTTTTCAAAGTTTTGATTGACCCAATAAGCATCTTTTATTATAGAATCATCTTTTTTCTTTTCTGTATGATCTTTTTCCTTTACTGTATAATCTTTTTCCTTTACTGTATCTGATTTAATTTCACTTTTTTTTGCCGTCGCTAAAATACCATAAGCATATGCTCTCAATTTCAATGCCTTGATTTTATAGTCATTCATAATTAATTTTCCAAAATATTTATTTACTTCTTCAATTATTTTTTTTGCATCAGAATTTTCATTCAGATTATCAATCGCACTTTCAGCACCTGAAACATCAGTTGTTTTCCTCAAATAATCCATATAATTCTCATTAACTTCTGACAGAGTATCCCCTTCAACACTTTTTGTTTTAATAACATCAGCGACGCTGTCTGTATCAAGCCAGCACCTTATTCCTCTGTTTTCATCACACCATCCTGCCTGTGTCCATCTCGAGCCCTCGCCCTCTGCTTTTGCATCTGTTCCAACACCAGGATTGTCATGTGCACAAATTCTAATAATCCCCCTCTTGTAAATTTCTGGTTCAATAATATCTTTAGCACCTTCTCCTATATTAGGACTCAATACTCCAGCCAAAACAGAACCTGTATTAATTGTTCCAGAAACACACTCTGCCTCTGTTGAAATGTCTGTCTCTGTTGCCTGTGATTTGATATACTCGTCTTTTACATAATTAATTGCAGCAGAAGTTGTAACCTCCTTGAAACCACATTCTTCCTGATTATTTACTCTAATACACATCTTACTATAACCAGCAGGAGCAGTAAAATCTTTTGTCTCTGAAACATATTCTCCAGCACTAATATAACCAGAAGCAACAAACCGCGTCGCTGTTGCATCCTGATAATAAGAACTCTCTGCACCGCCCTTTAGATAAACCTGATAATAAACACGCGAATCCTTGCCAGCATAAATATGGTAAAATACCTTGTATTGCGAAGTTGCAGGAACCGTCGCTGTTGTAAACAAAATCTCATCAAATCTCCCGTGAAATTGTGCAGGCGAATCTGGTTCAGTAAAAGAATCAAGCATGCTGCCAATATTAGGCCCAACACCAGACACATAATTTCTACAAATCTCTGTTCCAACTTCTTCTACAAAACGTGCCTTAAATGCTTCAAAAGAATTCGCAGCATAATAATTAGTAAAATAATTAATTGAATTATCTGAAACTTTCAAAGCATTTCTAAATGAAAAATACTCCCCCCCTCCACGAACATTCTGCCCAATCAATGCTTCAATAATTTTCGGCACAGAATATTTTGCCAAAGGCAATGCCTGTTTCCATAAAAACTCGCAAAGATAAATCGAATAAATCTCATCGCAAATTCCAACTGTTCTTCCTGTATCTAAATTTTCCTGCAAACAATCTCTATAAGAAGTATAAACAGAGAGCAACCCTTCAATACCTGCGTGAATTCCACTTAAACAAAATGGAATATAAACATCTCCTCCAAATCCGACAAAATTAGGCAAGCACAATACAATACCCCCGATAATTCCTGACTGAATAACATCTGCAACAGGATAATTTCCTCCAAAATCACACCGACTCGACGGACAAATCACAGGGTCGCAAACATTAAATAAAATCTGGCAATCAGACGGTGACATAAAATTCTGGCATTGCATATCTGGAATAACAGCAGCAGGACTTCCAACATCAAGAGTTCCTGTATTTCCGCAAGAAGTGCTTATAGAAAAACTTTTCTTACCATAATTTCTCGACGCCTGAATAATTGCCTGCTCTGCACATTGAACCAACTTACCTGCTTGTGCAGCATCCAAACGAGAAAATGCCGAATACAACTGCCCAGTTCCTTTATTAATCATTCTGCATTTGTCGTCGCCACCCCTGTCATTTTCGCGCCCGTCCTTTCCAACATTACATAAATAATAATTTCTCACAGCACCAGAATCAGCATAACTCGCAGAACTTGCACCAAAACCAACATCCTGACTCATAGAAACATACCACCCATTATTTAAATCAAAAGGCACATTTGCAGGCAAGCCCTTATAAGGTGATGTTTCATAATAACGAACAACTGGTTTTGTATTTCCCAGCGACGAGATAAATTTATTTTTGTAAGAACCCGCATCAACAATTTCAAATTTGACTTTCATTGGATTTGCAGAAGTTTCTTTTGTTAATGAATTATTAGAACTAATAAGATATGTTGAATCAACAATCCCAGAATCATCATAAACAACAAGATATTTTTTGCTTGAATCAATATCACTTTTAACAAAATAAACATTGCTCTCTCCTGAAATAGAATCTTCTGAAACAGAATACTTGTTTTGAACATCTTTATAATCTAAAAAATTATTTACATAAATAATTGTTGTATCTTTAGAAGACAAAATTGTTGAAGCAGTTGAAAAACCTGTTTCTTCTCCAAATTCCTTGATTTTTACAGGACCCTCACTATTAGCCCACAGCGTCGCTAAACTCTTGTCCAAACCAAATTTCGCAACCTCTGGATTATTTGCACAATCTTTTGCATCAGCAATCATATCACGCAAATTAGTAATTGTCGTCGTGTTCTCATTAATTCTTTTCGCAGAAATTAAATCATCAACAGAAACATCTTTTCCATCTATCTTAACGGTATTTCCATAACAATTCTGAACATCTGTTTTTAATGTACCCAGCAAATTAGATTTTTCAATCTCCCCCCACACTTTATTATCATTAACAACTTCTTCTAAACCAGCCCATTTTTCTGTCGTGACCCCCTCTGCTTTTTGCAAATTTCCAAAAATATCACTAACATCTTTTTTTGTTCCTGCCCGTGATTTAACAGCGTCGTCAATTGCCTCGGAATTATCCGCAAGACAAAAATCAAGTTTAGTATATTTTATATCTTCTTTTCCTTTAATCAATGTTTTACCGCTCATATGGTCAAGACATTTTTGATTCCAAACAGAAGTAACATCTGCTCTTGCAAGTGACTCTCCCTGATTAAACAAAAAATTCTTTGCAATTAAAAACCCACTCGTCGCCAGGCAAGCACCCTTCATTGTTTTTACCATCTTGCCCAAACTCTCCTCGCGTTCCTGCCATTTTGAAATCGTCTCATTCAATGCATCAATTTTTTTCTGAATCTCATCAGGCGCAAGTTGAATCGCACGTTTTTCAATTCCAATTTTAAAACTAAAATTCGCAGACGTACCAACATCATCTATCGACGGAATAACAGAAACTTTTGCAAATTTTTTCAAATTAATATCATCTAAAGTAATCTTGTGATTTGTATCAAAACTTTCAAGGACACCCAACTTCAATGTCTTAACACCACTGACATAAACTCCTTCTGATTTAAACAAGCTAACATTTACTCTTGCAGAATCATCACTTAAATCAATTAACTGAATAAATTCATTAGAATCAATCTTAATAAACTCATTTTTCTCCAAATTATAATTTCCCCCGTCAATAACAACTTTAGCACCATAATCTTCAAAACCAGAATCAATAATTCTCTCCAGAGAAATATCCCTAACCTCTCCATTAATCAGAACCTGCGTACTTGCTGATTCTGAACTTGAAAGTTTGATTAAATCTCCGCACCCAGAATAACTCCTCCTAAAATCATTCTCATATTTTTCACATAATTCATTAAAAGTTTTTTTCTGTTCTAGACCTTCAGCAAGTTTAATTTTTTCCTGCAAAGCATACTCTTTATAACTAACTCTTAGCGAATATTCATTATCCCCAAAATTATTGATCAAAGTATTATAATCAGCGACGGCATTATTATAATATTCAAGTGATTCGCCGTTTAATTCTGCATTCTGTGGTCTTGCAAAGTCAAGTAACTCAATTTCTTTCCTGTCAATTGTCAAGGGTTTATTCGCATAAAGTGTTTGTGTCTTTTTATTATTATCAATCAAAGTAACTTTAATATCAGTGATTTCTTTAGAACCTTTTTTAGTCAAATCAATAGAACTAATTGTTAATCCATCTACATTATCTCCTACGCTATATTCTCCAAAATTCCCGTTGACACTGATATTTAATTTAGGCACAATATTCAACCAAAAACTATTTCTCCCTCCATCTTCATAACAACTTAACTGGACTTTCTGCACAATTCCCTGACTTTCAACATTCAAAACCTGACAATTATTATCTAAAAACTTTTGTCCTTTAACAACTTCTAAAACTTCACCATTAATTTTTAATTGGACAATTGTCCCAGGATTATCAAGATTTTCTAATTTCAATTGCAATTTTGCAAGACAATTAAAACCAGGAACAGAAATTTTATTTGATGTCTTTCCTTTTTCCAAAGTCACAGAAGAAATTTTTCTAATCCCATCATAAATAGAAACCACTGCATAATTTTCTTCAATTCTTTCTGCTCTTAAAAAAAACTTCCCGTTCCAGAAACTATAACTATTTTTATTCTCTTCAAATTCATTTTCACTTAATTCAGGAAGATAAAACAAGGCATCTCCGACGCCAAATGCATTTTTCACATCATATCTAATTTTAGCAGTTAGATTACCTTCGACAAAATTAGGCATTGCTGATTCATTTTCTTGTTTTTTTAAAACAATAACAACATAACCAATATTTTCAAGAATTGGATAATTAGTATTTCCTGAAACTCCCAACGCTGCGCGAGCAGGATAAAAACCAATACCAGAAATTTCCTTTGGATATTGCCCTGAAAAACTCATACTTTCAATTGCCTCGACTTTTATCAAAGGATTAATTTGCGTCGCTGCAATAGCACAAAACACAGGAACATTCTGCTCTTCAAGCAAATCGCTTCGCACAACAGGAGGTTCACAACCAAACGGCGCAATCTGCAAAACAAAATCCTGTCCTGCCTGACAAACTTCATCACTCCATTCTAAAGAACCAGATGAACCAGTATCATATTTTTTATATAAACCATAATTAGGATTTGACGACGAGTAACTTCCGGCACTGATTATTCCAAATAAAAAAATCCCAGATAAAAAAAACATTCCAAAAATTATTTTTCTGTTTTTCATTTTAAATAAATATCCAAATTTTTATTTTCAAATAAAATATAATTTTGTTGCAAGCCCTCAATTGATTTTGGAGTTGGTAAACTATCTGCATTAATTTCAATAACACTCGCACTTGCAAGTTCTTCTTCCAAAATATAATGCGACTGCTTTCCTCCTCCTGCAAGTGCATTTGAAACAATTGATTCAGGAATTTCAACTTCAAAACATTTTTCATCAGTTAACCCAAAAAAAGCCCCAAGCCCTTCGCGGGGAACTTCAACACATTGATTCATTGAAGAACCTTCTAACTTCAGCGACGACTCTTCATAAATATAAACACTAATTTCATATTGCCCTTCACTCAATTCAATATTTTTTGTCTCAGGATAAACAATTGTCTTTGAAAAATCATCAGAAACAAAACTAATAATAGCATTTGAATTAGATGCCCTACCGTCAATTTTTAATCCAATATCAATATCATATAATTTATTCAAAAATATTTCTGCAGTTCCTTCTCCTGCGGTTGTATAAATCTGTCTTGCATCTTTATATCCCTCTGCTTTTGCAATTATGTTTCCATTTACACACTGCGGAAATTCCGTCGACAAAATACCTCCTTCTGTTAAACCCATATCACACTTCTCTCCAAAACACTCAAAGAAAATTTCTGAATCAATAGGGCTCCCACGAGAATCATAAGTAATCACCTGAACATTTGTATTCCTGTGTTCGCAAATTCCAGGGGAATGCCCTGCTTCAATAGCATTTGCATCCAACGCCTTACGGGGATTATTCCCTTCAATAATAATAGATAATGGAAACTGAAAAATTTCCTCGCCATCATAAATCTGTACAAGAACAGGATACTTCACATCATAAACAAAATGATAAGGAACATAACAAAAACCCAAAATCCCCAATGCCTGCTGGTTACCGACTGGATTAGCAATCATAACACTGCTATCTGCCGGCGCAACCTCAAAACTCATTGCCCAATTTGCCGACGATAAAAAACGAACATCTTTTCCAACATCCAGATCAATAACAAAATATTTATTCTTTTTATCATTAAGAGAATAATCTCCACCCTTAACTTTCAACGCAGCGGTATTTGCTTCAATTGCATTTCTCAAATCAGAAAAAATATTATCTGCATTCCACGTCAAGGGAGAGCAAGTTAATTCAACACCATCTACAGGAGCATAAAGTCGCAAAACATCAATTGCATATTCTTCTAAAAACAAATTATTTTGCTCATATTCATAAATCTCCCTCGCTGATTCATATAATCCTCCTAGGTTTGATTTAACATCCACATTATGACTTTTAATCAAAACATTTTCATCACCCTTGGCAATATTCAAATTCATACCAAGAACAACATTCACAGAATTTTTTTTAATAACAACATCTGCATTAGGTTCTCCTTGCTGAATTTCAAAACCTTCTTCATAATAAGAATCAAAAACACAACCCTTTATTTTTTCTTCAATAAAATTTTCCAATTCATCTTCCATATTTTTTACAGAAGGAACCTGCTCTCTTTCAATATTATTTCCAGAAACATAATACCAATACGGAATTGGATTTCCTAAAAAATAAAGTTGCGAACCAAACGGCGAATATGCTGAGCCTGCTTCAAAATCCGGCAGTTCAATATAACCCCCCTGACCCTCAAGAACATTGATTCCAATTTTTGTCTCATCTTCTAAACATTGAATAAAAGTAGAATATAATGGTTGCATACTCACAGGAATGCCAGAAGAAACTAACTTATCCTTAAACAAAAAATAACCCACGACTCCTGCAATCAGCACAATTGCAATTATAATAAAAATAGTTACTTGTGAGCGTTTACGTGGTAGAAAATATCGCCAGCACAAATCTCTTTCGTGTGAGCGTTTACACGAGCCTCGCCTCAAAACCAAAAGCGAGTGTGGGCGCGAATTGTGGGCGCGAATTCCTCTTTTTTCCATCATAAGAAATTAATAAAATCAATTATATAAAGTTTATTAAATAAAAAAATATATTAAATCTCAGGTCTCATAGTCCAATGGCTAAGACGTGTCCTTGACGCGACGCGAACCTCGCGAAGCTTTTGAGATTCTCGTCTCAAAATGGACAAGACCCCGGTTCAATTCCGGGTGAGACCATTTAATTAACTTTAAAAACCGCAATTTTCTTTTCTCAATATGAAACTTCCAAAAAAAACAAACAGATATTGTCCTTATTGCAAGAAAAAAACAGAACATAAAATAAAAATAGTTGGAACAGGTTTTCAAAGAGGAACACTTACTAGAGGTTCAAAATCACGTGCGAAATTAAGAGGGCTCAACCGGGGAATCGGAAATAAAGGAAGATATTCAAAACCAGCAGTCAGCAAATTCAAGAGAAAAACAAAAACAAACAAAAAAACAAATCTGATGTACACATGTCAGGAATGCAAAAAATCTAAATACCAGAAAAAAGGACAAAGAACAGGAAAACTTTTACAGGAATAAAAATGAAATTCAAAATTAAATTAAATAAAAATTTCTTCGCAACTTCCTGCGGGGGCATAAAAAGAAGTTGCCTAACCGCATTGAAAGGGAAAGTGTGTGAGAGAAAACCGTAGGTTGTCTTCAAATGGCAATAGCAAAAAAGAAAAAAAAGTTTTTTGACGTCGAGATTCCTCTAATTGGAAAAACAACACAATTATATGCATATGAATCTTCTGAATTAAATAATAAATTCATAAAATATGATTTAACACGTTTTCTCAAAGGAAAAAATATGACTCTGCAATTAATCACAAAAATTGAAGATAAAGAAATTACAACAACTCCAAAAGAAATAAAATTACTTTCTTGTTATTTGAAAAGAATGGTTAGAAAAGGAACAGATTATGTCGAAGATTCATTCTCAACTCCCTGTGATAATGCACAGATAAAAATCAAGCCGTTTTTAATTACAAGACGAAAAGTTTCACGTGCAGTCCGAAAAGCTCTTCGTGACAAAGCAAAAGAAGAATTAATAAATTATGTAAAAGATAAAAACACAGAAGAAATCTTCAATGATATCTTAAAAAATAAACTCCAAAAACAATTAAGTTTAATTCTGAAAAAAATATATCCATTATCTCTTTGCGAGATTAGAGTTCTGAAAGTTGAAAAGGTTAGAGAATAATCGAGTAACCGCAACATCGTGAGGACCACGGCAAATTTTAATTTACCTTTTGCGAGATTAGAGTTCTGAAAGTTGAAAAATATAATTAAGGAATAATTTTGCAGAGAGATTAACAAATAAAAGCCTGCAGAGAGATTTCTTGCTCGCGACCTCGCACGAAAGGATTTTTTCAGGCGACACTTTTGTTCGAAACTGAAATTTCGGACTAATGAAAATCTTTGATTTACTTTCTACCACGAAATCGCTCGACTCCCGAATCAAAAAAATTTTTGAATTTCCGTGAATTAAAATCCGACGCTGTTTTCAACAACTTCTTTGTGGTATCCGTCGGAGGCATTAAAAAGATACCACCCTTCAGCACTTCGAGGAAGGAGCGAGTGTTTACACGAATTTAGCCTCACAATACAAACGAGTGTGGGCACGAGTAGAAGGAAAACAGGGGGTTTCCTCGTAAGCCTGCAGAGAGATTTGAACTCCCGACCTACTGCTCTCCTGAAAGGATTATACAAGGCAGCCGCTCTACCACTGAGCTATGCAGGCTTTGCATGTATAGCGAATAAATGGTTTAAACGCTTTTCTACCATTGTAGTTTCTTTTTCTAAAAGAAACCCATGAGCTATGCAGGCTTTACATATGTATAGCGAATAAATGGTTTAAACGCTTTTCTACCATTGTAGTTTCTTTTTGGAGTAACTTTTGATTGTTTATATTTTTTCAAACCAAAAAAGATAATCCCAAATAAAATAAAAAAAATCAGAATATAAAAAAAAGATTTAGAAACAGGATTGGAAGATTTCTTTTCTTCAGAAAAATTGCTAGAATTATTAGAATTAAATAATTTACCAAAAAAACCATTTAAACTAAATTTTGTTTTATTTGTTATTTCTGAATTATTTGTTTCATTCAACTCTGCCGTCTCATTTGATTCTCCAACTTCATTTTCATTTGCAACAACTTTTTCAGAAGAAAGTTCAATCATTGATTCTTTTGGAACTCCTGGAAAAAGAATTAAAGTTATATCATCCTCTGCTTTCAATTTTTCAAATCTTTCATAAAGAATTTTTGTGCTTCCGTCCATAACAAAAACAGACAAATCAAAAACATCTGCATCATTGACAAAAGTATATGAAATCTCGCCTGTCTCCCCTGTCAGCATCGTCTCTGTATCAAACATCAAATCGCCAATACCTGTACTTTCAGGATTAAGAAAATTAATATTAACAGAATGATTTACAAGTGTGTTTATTGTTATTTCTGTTTCTTCTGCAATTACAAATTGACAAACAAAAAGCAGTGCAAAAACAATCACCAAATACTTTTTTAACATCATTCTACAAAAAACAATAGTTTATAAATTTTATTTCAGTTTAACAGCAGTTCCATAAGCCAACATCTCTGAAGCACCCTGCATTACCATTGAAGTCATAAACCGAACTCCTATAACAGCGTCGGCACCAAGATTAATTGCATCATTTACCATCCGGTTAAATGCTTCGTCTCTTGCATGTGCAGTCATTTCAGTATAAGTTTTTATTTCTCCACCGACGAGGTTTTTGAATCCTGCTCCAATATCTCTACCAATATTTCTCGCCCGAACTGTGCTCCCCCGAACAACTCCCAAAACCTTAACAATTTTCTTCCCGGGAATTTCATTTCCTGTTGTAATAGTTATTTCTTTTTCCATACTATTTTTTATTTTCTGGCTTTATAATAATAGCAGTATTACTTGTGATTAATATTGAAGCTGTTGCTACTGCATTAATAATCTCATTCTTTACAACTTTATAAGGATCGATAATACCTGTTTCAAACAAAT
>CAZEFN010000070.1:0-6179 GCA_964511585.1 Candidatus Woesearchaeota archaeon | reverse complement strand
CGTCCTCTGCAGACATTTTTTTTATCATCTCTTTTGTTTTTTCTTCATCAAATTCTTCACCTTTGTAAAAAGATTCTTTTATATCAAGTTGTTTTTCGTCTTCTTCAAAATATTTTCCAATTAATTCACAATCACAAATAGATACAACATCCCTATATGATTTATGGATTTTTACAAATAACATAAAAATAAAAAAATAAATAGTTAATAAACTTATTTGGTTATCCCGCCCATTCTACAAACAGTTGTCCCACAAATCGGGCACTTTCCTTTTGCAATTTTTGTGCCTTTTTTTGTCTTGCTTTCAACAGGATTTTTTATTTCTACTTTTTTCTTGCATTTTACGCAATATCCTTCTGTCATTTTTTGTTCCTCTATTTAGTTAAAAAAATTCATAAGAATTTTATATATTTTAAGGAGAAATTTGTTTTTAAGGTCTTCGGTGGAGAAAATTTAAATCTTTCCTCTCACACTATGCTTTGCACCACACGCAAGGCAGTGAATAAAAGTTAACCTGTCTTCTTTTTTTATTTCTGTATCTGGCTTTCCACATTCTTTACATAAAACAAATTCTCTTGCATATTGTTCTATTTTGGGATTTATTTTTGCAGAAGGAATTTTATTGTTTAAAACTAATCTATCGCCGTCTCTATTTCCAGATGCAGCAAGTTCTTTTAACAAAAATTTCTGAAAATGCTCGGAGTTTCTGCGAAGATGAGATACAATCTGTGCAAAATTTGTGATTATTGTTTTTCTCCCCTGAAAATGCCCCTCAACTTTTGGAATTTCAAATCTATCTTTTGAAGTGTCTATTTGTTTCACCTTATTGTATGCTTCATCTAAAAGTTCTTCGTATGTCATAAATTATTCTGAGAGAAGAGTTTATAAAGTTTTTATGATAAATTATTTTATGAAACTCCGAGATGTGATTCTTGGAATTGCGATTATGATTCTCATTATTTTTGTAGTTGTGTATGGAATTAGTGTTTTTTACCCTTCTGTAAATTATGATAATTATTGTCCTGAAGGGAGATTCCCTGTTCCTATTGAGAAAACTAATGAAACAATTTGCCCTGCTGTTTGTGTTCTGCTTTATGAAATTAAGGCGGGAGAATGTGTTTTTAATGAATGCGGTTCTGGCTGTGGTGCAGATGGAATCACGACTTTTGATACTCTTCAACAATGCGAGATAGTTGCATCTGGAAAAACTTGTTATGGCGAATATGAAAATGCTATGGAAATTCGTTCGAGAATTATTTTTTTCATTGTCCTTCCATTAGGAATTGTTCTTCTTGTTTTAGGAGGCTTGCTTTTTGGAACAGAAGCAGTTGGTGCTGGTTTAATGGGTGGAGGAATTGGGACAATTTTATACAGTGCAGGAGGATATTGGAGATATAGTTCTGATGTTCTGAGATTTGTCCTTTTTTTACTAGGATTAATTGCAGTTATTTATCTTGCTTACTGGTTTAATAACAAGGGAAAGAAAAAAGGATTTTTGTTCTGGAAAAATAGTTTTGAAAAAGTAAATGATTATTTTTAATTTTTATTATTTTAGTCCCTAACCAAGATATCTAACCCGTCCAGGGCGAGGTTCAAAAATAATTCCATCCTCCAAAAGTTTCTTGATTTCTTGATTAATAATTTCTGGGGTTGCATCAGTAATCTCCATTATTAATTTTTCAATATCAATTCCTCCGTCATTCTCTGCGTTTTTTATTTTTTCAAGTATTTTGTCTTTAACTGCTGTTATTTTATCGCCTGTAAATTTGGGGGTGGATTTATTTTTTGTTTTTTCTGTTTCAAGTTTTCTTAAAAGAAGATATTTTTGTTCCTGCTCTCTTATTATTTCAGGAAGAATATATAATTCATTATTGAAACTCCGCACAACACCAATGACAAGTATTGTCTGCCCTTGACTAAAATCCTTAAATTTTTCAACATCTTCTGCAAATGCGCGCATTTTTATTTGCCCTGAACCATCGTCGACTGTGAAAACAATAAATTTCTTTTCGCCCTCGCTTTCAAATTTATCAACTATATTCGCAACTAAATTTATTCTCACGATTTTTTTATCTCCCAGTTCAAGAAAAATAAATCTCTCAGCGTCGAAAATTGGTTTTCCAATTAAAATATCTCCTATACGAAGTTTGTATGCAATGTTTCTTTTGAATTGTTGGTCTGCCATTTATAGTGTCTTTAAAACTTTTTCTATAATCTCTTTATTTGTTTTTTGCGGTTTATTAGTAATGTCGGTATATTTTATTCTAAATTCTTTTAGTAAAATATCAAATTGTTTATCAACATTACTCTGGAATTTTAAATCTGTGGACCGGACTTTATCTTTTTTTAGGAATTCTTTTCTTATAGGAATTCTTATTAAATATGAATAAGTTTTTAGATGTTCTCTAACTAAAGGTTCTAAAATTTTAGTTCTTCCAAATTTATTAACATAATAACAATATCCGTCGAGAACACTTCTGTCGCTTACGAGTGTTTCGCATTTTTCTTCTGCTTCTATTTCCTTGATTATCTGGCTTAAAATTATCCATATTTGGGATTTTTTTGTAGTATTTTCATTTAAAGGAAAAGGGCAGCTTCTTGCAACCTCACCCAGAAACCCTGCATCAATACCTTGTTTTTTTAATTTGCTCACAAGTTCATGTGCTAATGTTGTTTTTCCTGTTCCATGAGTCCCAATAAATGCTATTTTCATAATTAGAAAATCGAGAAGTGTTTATAAATTTTTATGAGGTTTTTTACATCTTTTGAACATAACCTCGTCGAGGTTTGAATATTATGCTATTTTTTTCAAGTTCTGTTATTGCATCTGTAATTTCCTCTTTTGACATTTTTCCTTCAAGTTCTTTTTCAATTTCCTCAACAGGAATCAACTCTCCAACCTTGTTTGCCAAATCACTTATCACATCACGAACAGTAAAAACCTTCCCCCTCTGTGAACTTGAGAACCTGCTTGAAATCTTGTCAATATCAAATGTTTTTGTTTCATAATCATAACCAACTTGCATCAAGTAATATTTCACTAATTCAATTGCTTTTTTTGCATCTTCAATTGTAACCTTCTCGTCAAGGCGAAGTTTTGCTGATGCTTCAGCCATTCGAATCAAAGCCTGAAGCTGCCGTGCTGATATTGGAATCGGACGCATTGCACTTTCAGATGAAATAGGCACATTACGAAGTTCAACATAAAATTTTTTGATTTCCTCAACTGCTTCCTGAGAAAGAAAAGGCTTTATTCTCTGTTTTGCATAAGCAACATATTTCTGGAAAATTCCTTTTTCAATTATCATTTCACTTCCTTGTTTTTGATGCTCTAATAAAATATGTCTTGCAATTCTTTCATCTTTGTCCCGGTTTGGAATATCTCTTAAAGTAAAAATTACATCAAAACGATTTATCAGCGTCGGTGGCAAATCAATTTGCTGTGCAATAGATTGATACGGGTCAAATCTTCCGAATTTTGGATTTGCAGCTGCAAGAACAGATGTTTCTGCTCTAAGTGTAGCTTGTACATTTGCTTTTGAAATTGTTATTGTGTTATGTAAAATCATCCCATTAGAAATAAAAGTATGATTTGGTTCTATTGTCACATCATAAACCCATTTAGTATTTTTATTTTCAATTTCTTTTACTTCTTTAATTTTCATCCATCGGGCATAACCAAAAGCCAATTTTTTTATTTGTTCTAAATCTTTTTTTATTTCGCTGTTTTTGTTATTTGAAGTTTTAATGTATTTTTCTGCAATTAGAACAAGTTTTTGTAAAAATTTTCTTTGTTTTTCAACTCCTAAATCAATTGAATGACCTATTTCTTTTTTGACAGGTATTCTCAAATCTTTGAAGATTTTATTTATTTTATCAGTACATCCCGGAATGATGTCTTTTATTGTTTTATAATTTTTATTTAGTGAGCAATATTTTTTCAATCTTTCTTTTTTCTTTTTAGACAGAAAGGATATTTTAGATAAAAATTTTGTGAGATTTTCTTGTCCGGAGATATCTAATCTCCATATATTTGAAGAATTATCCCAGAATATAGAAGAAGATATACTAAATCTTAATAATAAATCTGAGATTTGTTCTGTTAGTTCTTTGTTTTGTGATACAAAAGAAATTCTGCACCCATTTCTTTTTTGAGGGATTACAGAGCCATCTCCGTCGTAAAGTGCCATTAAAAGATAACGCAAATTTTCATTTGGAAGATTCATAATCTTTTTGGGAATTTTTTTAATATTTCCTTTCTCCAATAAATTTTTATCTAATTGCATAAATTCTTCTATGACTTTCTTTGAGATAACTCTGACTGTAAATTGATTTTTTCTTTTTGTAATGAGGGGATTTATCCTGAAATATTTTTTAATAATATTTTTATATTCTTTTATTAATATTTCATCATTATTGCAAAATTGGATTCCTGTTTTTTTCCCACGATTAAGTTCATAACATCCGTCGCTGATATGATAACCCAATATTTTACATAATAAATTATTTTTTGAATGATATTGTCCTGATTCTATTTTTATTTTAGAAGGAACAGGAAAATACATATTTTTGTTTAGTTTTTCAGCAGAAATTGTTTTTATTTTTCCATTATCAACAATCCAGCACGGATGTTCGGGGGTTACAATGATTTCTCTTCCATTAGTTAATTTTATGTTAATAAATTTTTTAGGGGCAAGATGTCGGCTTACTCTATCTGTGTTAATTGGGAAATGTGAAGTGAAGTCAGTTGATAATAATTTTAATTTATCATGTTCTAATATTTCACAATTTTTTCCATAATAAATTTTATCTTTATTTTTTTCCATAAGTTCATCTACGAATGTTCCTATTTTAGCATAAGTTCCGTCGGATAACATTAGTTTGAAATCTGGCAACATGCATTGTTGCTCCATTCCCTCGTGCATCGCACTCCGATCATGAGGATCCATTTTTTCTAATTCATCTATGCAAACCAAACCTTTATTCGCAAGAACCATTGCACCTGCTTCTAAACTCCATCCACGCAAATATTCGTCGCGAACAACTGTTGCTGTGAGCCCTGCACCTGACGCTGATTTCCCTACAACATAACGCCCCTTAGGAGAAATATTTGCCATAAAAGTTAAAATCACTGATTTTGCAACACCTGGGTCACCTATTAACAAAATATGTATGTCGCCTCTGCTTCTCTGCCCGTCTGCATGTGTTTTCTGAACACCACTAAAAAGTTGAAGAACAAGTGATTTTTTTATTTCTTCATAACCCCATACGCTTGGAGCAATACTTCCTGCAAGTTTGTCAAATATTTTAGGATCTTGTGATAATTCCAAAATTTGCTGTTCATCTTCTTCTGTTATATTTAATTCTTCAAATGTTTCTTCTAAAGCAATTATGTTATTTGCTTCAACTGCAAGTTCAAATCTCGTAGAAAGCCCACCCGAGCTTAAAGGAACAGGAACCTCCTTCAAAACGCCAATAACTTTCACACGACTTCCAGGAGTTGTTTTTTCTTCCATTCGCGGTTCAACCAAATCTTCTTTTACAAAAACATTCAATCGCTTTGGCTGTTCTCCTCCAGACAATGATTCTGGTGATTCCTCAACTACTAATCTTTGAGTATCAACCATTTCCTTTGAAATCATTTTAAATCCTCCTCGTCTTCCGCAAGAACATCTTGTTGGTTCACGGAATTTTTTTTCAATTTGCAAAACAGAAATTATTGTTCCACAACTCGGACATTCAAATTTTGCATTAACAACCTGCGGACGCACATCTGACGACTGCCTTATAATTCCCTCGACAACAATGATTTCATTCAAATGTCGCGAACGAAGATTTCTTATTTTGATATCCTGAATTTTTGAAAGATTGTACAAACGAACCCGTGCATTTTCAATAAGCCCCAGCTCTTCAATTGCAATTTCAAGAATATTGAGTGTTTCTTCTGGATTTGAAATTATCTCATCAGACAAATCTTTTGAAAATTGCGTGAGTTTCATAAAATCAATATAAATCACATTATCTTCTTTTCTGACTGATTCACCTATCTCCTTCTTGTAAGTATCAAAGAAATTTTTCGCCTCAATTATCAAATCTTCTTTTTTGGGCTTCTTTAATTCTTCCATAAAAAATCAGAACTATTGCTTTTTTATAGATTTATGTGAATTATCAAATAGTTT
>CAZEFN010000069.1:0-2214 GCA_964511585.1 Candidatus Woesearchaeota archaeon | reverse complement strand
TCTCGGAATTATAATTCCTTTACATTTTGGGCAAAATTCCATAAAAGATAAAAGAAAAAGTTAATTTAAACTTTATGCGCCAGCCGGGATTCGAACCCGGGACACAAGCTTGGGAAGCTTGGATACTGCCACTATACTACTGACGCACGGAATTTTATAATTAATTAACTTTATTAATATTATTTCTCTCAGATATTATGGTAAAAAAATTTTATGTCACAACAACAATTCCTTATGCAAACGCGCCACCACACATTGGATTTGCTCTTGAAATTGTGCAAGCAGACGTTTTAGCAAGGTGGAACAAGTTAAAAGGCAAAGAAGTTTTCTTTCTCACAGGAACAGATGAACATGGCTCAAAAAATTATAAAACTGCATTAAATAAAAAATTAAGCCCTCAAAAATTCGTCGACGAAAATGCAAAATATTTTCTTGAACTAACAAAAAAAATAAACATTTCAAACAATAATTTCATAAGAACAACGGACAAAAAAAAGCATTGGCCAGGAGTTATTGACTTATGGAAAAAACTAGAAAAAAAAGGCGACATTTACAAAAAAAAATATATCGGAAAATACTGCTCTGGATGCGAAAGATATGTAACTGAAAAAGAATTAGAAAAAGGAAAATGTGTGAATCACCCAAACTTAGAAATTGAAGAACTTTCTGAAGAGAATTATTTTTTCAGACTTTCAAAATATTCAGATAGAATTATTAATTTGATAAAGAATGATAAACTAAAAATTTTTCCTAAAAAATGGAAAAATGATTTTTTAGGCCTAGTTAAAGACGGGCTTCAAGATGTTTCTTTTTCAAGAGACACAAAATATTTGCCATGGGGAATTCCGGTTCCCGAAGACAAAAATCAAGTAATGTATGTATGGTGTGACGCACTTCCAAATTATCTAACAGGAATTGGTTATCCGAATAAAAAATTTAAAAAATTCTGGCCAGCAGACGTGCATGTTGTTGGAAAAGATATGTTAAGATTTCATGCAGGAATATGGCCAGGAATGCTACTAAGTGCAGGACTAAAATTACCGAAAAAAATAATTGTGCACGGATTCCTGACCTCTGAAGGTAAAAAAATGTCAAAATCCTCTGGAAATGTAGTCGCACCTTTAGAATTATTAGAAAAATATTCCGCAGATACGATAAGATATTTTCTCCTTCGCGAAATCCCTTTTGGTGATGACGGCGATTTTTCAGAACAGGCACTTATCGATAGACATAACAATGAACTTGCAAATAAATTAGGAAATCTGATTTCTCGCGTCGCTGGATTGATTGAGAAAATCGGAATTGAAAAATCTGAAAACAAACTTTTGAAAAAATTAAATGCCAAAAAAATTGAAAAACTTTTTGAAAATTATGAATTTGACAAAGCACTAAATGAAATATTTGCTTTCATTGATGTATGCAACGAATATGTTCAAAACAAAAAACCATGGAAAACAAAAGATAAAAAAGTTCTATTTGAATTAAAAGAATCAATTTTAAAAATTGCAGAACTTCTTTATCCGTTTATGCCGTCGTCGTCGGAGAAAATCAAGAAGCAGTTTAGTGCGAAGAAAATTAAAAAAGCAGAGATTTTGTTTAGGAAAATATAAAAAAGCGATTGGAAAATGGGGTGGTTGAAACACCTTTTGGGATTTTTGAACTTGGATTAGATAAAAAGAATAATCGTTATACAATTTATATTGAAGGAGGGAGATTGATATCACCTACAAAAGATCTTAATTATTCGGCATCCAGAACTCCAATGATTAATTATCTTATAAACAGAATTTTGAGATAAAAATCTTGATATATTAAAAAATAGTTTAGAATCCAAATTTATTTAAATTAAATTTAATAAATAAAAATATTATCAAAATGACAGAAAACATAATTTCATTTGAAGATTTTCAGAAACTTAATCTGAG
The DNA here is from genome assembly GCA_964511585.1 of Candidatus Woesearchaeota archaeon. Taxonomy (GTDB): domain Archaea; phylum Nanobdellota; class Nanobdellia; order Pacearchaeales; family GW2011-AR1; genus ARS1301. Next base: position 289 of record CAZEFN010000069.1, on the reverse strand, counting down.
AGTTGCAGAAATTTTGGAAATTGAAGATATCGAAGGTGCAGACAAACTTTACAAATTAACAATTGACGTGGGAGAACTTGGACAAAGAACAATCTGTGCAGGAATTAAAGAATTTTATTCTAAAGACGAATTGCAGAATAAAAAAATAATTGTCGTCGTGAATCTTGCGCCGAGAAAAATGCGCGGAATTGAAAGTCGCGGAATGCTTTTGGCTGCCGATGAAAACGGAAAACCAATTTTAATTACTCCTGAAAAAGATGTTGGGAATGGGAGTAAAGTTAGGTGATTT
>CAZEFN010000068.1:0-15160 GCA_964511585.1 Candidatus Woesearchaeota archaeon | reverse complement strand
TTTCTTTTGGTTTTAATTCTTTTTTTATCAAATTAAAAATAGGTTTTGCATCATTTTTCCCTCGGCAACTGTACATATTAAAGGATATAGAATTATATTCTGGGTATGTATGTACAGCGAGGTGGGACTCTGATAAGAGGATTAAGGCTGTAAACCCCTGCGGAGAAAAATTATGATAAATTGATTTTAATATTGTGAAGTTATTTTTTTTCAGAGAATTTTCTATTAAAGATTTTAATTTCTTGTTTTTGAATAAATAATTTTTTGGAATTTCTTTCATCACACAGGAAATTTCCTGCCCTAATGGGGGAGAATTGTAACTCATCTTTATTCATTAATATCACTTCCGTATAATATAATTTAATTTATAATCCTCAGCCCCGAAAAATTTTTTTGCGAACTCTGCTGCTTCAAGAGGGTTGTAAAATTTGCAGGAGAAGATATCAAGAAAAATGTTGTTAGTCTGGTTGACAAAATGAGCAGAAATAAGTGAAGTCTCAATAAGTTGAGTCATTGAAAATCCTGAGACTCGCGGGTCTTCGCCGAAATCCACGACGATAGTTTTGCCAAATCTTTTCATATCGATTTTTTCACATAGTTTCTTCACAAAATCTTTTATAGCATTTTCATCTTTTACTAAATTAGCGTCACAAGAGTGTAAATCAATCCCAGCCCAAAACCCCCAATAATTCCCAGAGTTAAACTCCTCTTTTAATTTTTTTGAATTTATCATCGGACTTAAGAAACATTCAGTTTAAAAATTTTTTCAATAACTTTAAAATAGGTATATTCTTAAAATTAATATGAAGTTCAGAGAAATAATTACTAACAGAGGAACAATTATTTTTGGTGGTAAAAATGCTACAAATAATGAAGAATTAGTTAAACAGATTCGAAAAGAAGAAGATGCATTTCATACTGCAGAACCTGGGAGCCCTTTTGTGAATATCAAGGGGAAGGCAAAAAAAGGAGATATAAAAGACGCCGCTGTTTTTTGTGCTGCATATAGTAAGGATTGGAAAAAAAATAAATCCAGCGTTGCTGTTCATAGATTCAAAGGAAAAGATATTTACAAAACAAGCGATATGAAAACAGGCACATTTGGTGTTAAGAAAATAAAGAAAATAAAAGTTAAAAAAGAAGGTATTGAAAGATTTTTGAAATTATGGGAAAAATAATAATTACTCAGATAGGAAAAAAAGGAATAACAGAAAATTTTATTGAAACATTAAAAAATTCTTTTAAAAAAAATAGAATAATCAGAATTTCGGTTTTGAAATCAGCGAGGGAAAATGGAAAAAAAGATGTTAAAAAATATGCAGAGGAAATTGAGAAAAAATTAGGAATAAATTATAAAACAAGAATGATTGGTTATGTAATTATTGTGAAGAAATTTAGAAAGAACATTCGATAGTTTTATAAACAAAAACAATTCCTTATTTTTAGTTAATCGCTATGCGATTCTATTGCCGAGAGGTAAGCTATGACAAATAAAATATATGAATACCGTGCTCAGGAATATAATTTAAAATTATCAGAAGCACTGAAAAAAATTCCTGAATTTCAAAAACCAGAATGGATTGAATTTGTTAAGTCGGGTTCTGCAAAAGAGCGTCCTATTGACGACGACGATTTTTGGTTTAAGCGTGCGGCGAGTATTCTAAAACAAATTTATCAAAAAGGAACTATTGGAACAAATCGTTTGAGAACAAAATATGGTAGCAAGAAAAATCGTGGAATGGCCCCTGAAAAATTCAGGCGTGCTGGCGGAAAAATAATCAGAACAATCTTACAACAAAGTGATGCTGCAGGTTTTACTGAAATTCAAAAACCAGTTCGGGGGGTTAAAAGCAAAAAACCAGGAAGAATACTTACAGAAAAAGGAAAGAAATTTTTGGAGGAATTGGAATAATGCCGATAAAAAATCAAGCTAAAAAAACAAAACTCGCTGTTAAAGCGCGACAGACAAAATGGGCGCCAATTTGGGCTGTGTTGAAAAAATTCGGAACAGGAAAACGAGTGCATCCGTCGCAGATGACAAGATACAGGAGAAGTTGGAGAAGAACAAAATTACACATTAAACCCCGACGACAAAAAAAGTCGCACTTTGGATAAATGGCTAAAAAACAAGAAATAAAAACAGAAATTAAAGAAAGAGAATATGTTATCCCACTTAGAGTTGAATGGAGAAAAGTCCCAAAATATCAAAGAGCTGCAAAAGCAATTAAAGCAATTAAAGAATTTTTAGTTAGACATATGAAAATTTATGACAGGGATTTAAAGAAAATTAAAATTGATAAATATCTTAATGAACAAATATGGATTCGTGGAATTAAAATGCCCCCGCATAAAATAAAAGTCAAGGCAATTAAAAATGGAGAAAATGTTCAGGTGGAATTAATTAATTTCCCAGATAAATTAAAATACAAAAAATTACGTGAGGAAAAATTGGAAACAAAGGCAAAGGAATCTAAAGAAAAGAAAAAAACATTGATGCAAAAAATGAAAGAGGGGGCACCTAAAAAATCAGAAGAGAAAAAAGAAGACAGCGCCGAGAAAAAAGTAGAAGAAAAAGAAAAGGCTAAAGCAGGAGAAGAGGCAATCAAAAAATTAGAAAAAACAAAATCAAAAGAGATGAAACATTCTGCAAAAGGAAAGATAAATAAAAAAACACAGCCTGTTAGAAAAGCGTTGGCGAAATAATGAAATTAATAAAACTTTCTCATGAACTTTTAAAAGTAGGAGAATTCTTAGATGAAAAATTCAATCATGAATCAGAAAAATTTTATGAGATGAACGGAATAACTTATCAGGGAATTAGGAGATTAGTTAAAAAAATTGGTGGAGAATGGAGTTGTGAGTTTAGAAAAAGGGAATATGATACTCTAAGAATCCCTTATAATCAGGAGAAGAGAAGAGGAAGCATTATTATAAAAAGACCCAGAAGAGATTTGCAAGGTTTTCTCGTCGAAAAACACCGGGTTCTTTATCTCGGAATTCTTAAACCAAATATGGAGAAATCTGTTATTGAATATTTAGATGAAATTTTGAGAAGATAGATTTTTAACATCACTCTCTCTTTTAGTTTATGGTTTTAGAAAATCTAAAAAAAGAACTTGAAAAAAATGCCGACGAAGTAGCAAAAGCAAAATCTGGGAAAAATGTTTCACAAAAAATTGAAAAAGCCGCTGCAAAAAAATCAAAACATCAAGTTGGTGGAAAAACAAAAGAACCAAAAAGGCAAAAACGAATGGCCTTAGCCAAATAGTCTTTTATATTCAATATGAAAAATAATGAGCCATTAAGTAGTTTAACACACTTCCTGGGATTTTTACTTTCTATTACAGGACTTGTTTTATTGATTGTTTTTGCATCTTTGCACAAAACAATTTGGCATGTAATTGGATTTTCAATCTTTGGAGCAAGTTTAATTTTGCTTTATCTTGCAAGTACATTATACCATTTTTTTTCTTTAGGAAACAAGGCAAAGAAAATTTTTAAAAAATAGACCATTCTTTTATCTATATTCTTATTGCAGGAACATATACTCCGATATGCCTCACAGTTATTAGAGGGGGTTGGGATGGAGTATTTTTGGAATTATCTGGGGGCTAGCAATCTTTGGCGTTGTATTAAAATCAAGCAATATTAAGATTAATGGAAAACTCTCAATAATTAGTTATCTTTTAATGGGATGGATTATTTTAATTGCACTTCCTCCCTTATTAAACTCAGTAACTTATGAAGGATTTTTAATCTTGCTCGCTGGAGGAATGGCTTACACATTTGGTGCTATATTTTTTGTATTGGATAAATTCGTTTCAAAAACAAGATTGTTTGGAATGCATGAGATTTTTCATATTTTTGTTTTAATCGGAAGTTTTTTGCATTTTTGGTTCATGCTCAAATATTTAATTTAGGAAAACCATTTAAACAAACTCATTAATAATTTAAACACTAAATGATTTACTATAAAATGCTAATTCAATTAATTAAAGAATTTCAAAACCTAGAAAATCCTGAGCAGGCGAAAATCTGTCAGAAATTTTTCAAGACAGGCAAAGGAGAGTATGGTGAGGGTGATGTTTTTTTTGGGCTGACTTCTCAGCAGGTCAGAGATGTTGCGAAAAAATTTTCCAATCTTAGTCTGCCAAAAATCAGAGAGTTGCTGAAAAGCAAAGTCCACGAAGAAAGAATGTGCGCGTTGAGAATTCTCGACGGAAAATACAAAAAAGCCAGCGACAAGGAGAAGGAAAATATTTTTAATTTTTATCTGCAAAATATCAAAGGCATTAATAACTGGGATTTGGTGGATTTGAGTGCGCCGAATATTGTCGGAGATTTTTTGTTCAAACGAGACAAGAATATTCTGTATAAGATGGCGCGTTCAGAAAATTTATGGGAGCGACGTATTGCGATTGTTTCGACTTATAGTTTTATTCGGCGAGGTGAATTTGGAGATGCGCTCGCGATTTCAGAACTTTTGCTCGACGACAAGCACGATTTAATCCACAAGGCAGTTGGATGGATGCTTCGTGAAGTTGGAAAACGCGACGAACTTGCATTAAAATGTTTTCTCAAAAGTTGTTATAAAAAAATTCCAAGAACAACTCTCCGTTATGCGATTGAAAGATTTGACGAAGAGAAAAGAAAGAAATGGTTAAGAAAAGAAATGTAAATCACTTAACAGTAACTGATTTTGCCAGAGAGCGAGGATAATCTACATCATATCCATTTAAAATTCCCAGATAATATGCAAGCAATTGAACAGGGATTAAATTCACAATTGAAGAGATTACGCCTGGAACATCGGGTGTTTTAATCCAGTAATCAAATACCTCATTATTTTTTGGTGAAATTCCAATTATTTTTGCCCCTCTTGATTTTACCTCAATTGCATTACTAATAATTTCCTGTTTTGAAGAATCATTAGCAACAAGAACTATTACTGGAGTTCCTTCTTCAATTAAAGCTATTGGTCCGTGTTTTAATTCTCCTCCTGCAAATCCCTGAGCATGAATATAACTTATCTCCATTATTTTTATTGCAGATTCAAGAGATATGGGGTAATTCACTCCTCTGCCAATAATAAAAATATTATTTTCTTTGAATAATTGTTCTGCAATATATTTAATGTGTTTGTTATATCTTGGATTAAGCATATCATTAACTTTTGCTGCAAGGTCTATGAGTAATCTGTCACCTTGTCTTAAAATTCCTGCACAAGCATAAGCTAATAAGATAACAACTGCTAACTGAGAGGTTGTTGCTTTTGTAGATGCAACTGCTTTTTCAGGACCTGCATTTATCTGAAAAACATAATCTGAAATTTTTGTAATTGAAGATTCGGAAACATTTACAATAGAAATTATCTTTGATTTTTGTTTTTTTGCTATATTTAATGCTTCCAAAACATCTGCTGTTTCTCCGCTTTGAGAGACTGCGATAATCAATGTTTCAGGAAGTAAAAAATGCTTATAGTTTTCAAATTCAGAAGCAGGAATAAAATTTATATGTTTATTTGCAATTTCTGAAAAAATATATTCTGCAGTATGACAAACCCTTGCTGCTGTTCCACATCCAATAAAAAAAACCCCTTTTGCATTATTAATTTCTTTTGCAACATGCATTAAATCGTGATCATCCTGATTAATTGCTTTTGAAATTGTTTGTTTTTGCTCCATAATTTCTTTTAACATAAAATGAGAATAATCACCTTTTTCAGATTCAGAAGAATCAATATCTATTTTAATTAATCTTTTTTCTATTTTTTCTCCATTTAGAGCATCAAAAAATTCTGGATTATTATTAATTTTAACTAATTGATTATCATCAAGATATATTACATTTTTTGTCTTATGCAAAAATGCTTGTATATCTGATGCAAGAAATATTTCAGAAAAATTCTGATTTTTATTAATTCCAAGTATTAAAGGTGAACCATTTCTGTATGCAATCATCTCTCTTGTTTTAGAATAAAGAACAACAAAAGAATTTCTGCCTTTGATTATTTTTCCAACAGAAATTACTGCCTCTCTTAAAGATTTGCTTTTTGCAATTTCCTGTTCAATTAAATGAGGAATTATTTCAGTATCAGTCTCACTTAAAAATTCATGGCCTTTTGAAATTAACTGATTTTTTATTTCCTGATAATTTTCAATTATTCCATTATGAACTACTGCTATCTTTTCTGTACAATCTAAATGTGGATGAGTATTCCTCTCTGTAACTTTTCCGTGCGTTGCCCATCTTGTATGACCTATTCCAATTTTTCCACTAAAGTTGCCACATTTTGCAGAACTCACTTTTCCAACTTGTTTTTCAATTTTTAATTCTCCTTTTTCAGATAAAATAGAAATCCCAAAACTATCATAACCTCTGTATTCTAATCTTTTAAGAGAATCTAATATAACTGGCTGAGCTTTATTTTCAGAATTCCAGTAACCAATAATCCCGCACATAGAAAATTCAGAAATTTAAAATTTATAAAGATTTATGAACAAAGTAAATCAATGAAACCAAATCTTGAAAAGATAAAATCGCAAAAAACAATTTCTGAACTTCTGGAATTCGGGATTCTGAATATTGACAAACCCAGTGGACCGACGAGTTTTAATGTTTCTGATTTTGTGAGGAAAAAATTAGGGCTGAGAAAAACATCGCATTTTGGAACACTAGACCCAAAAGTTACTGGTGTTCTTCCAATTGCTTTGAATCGTGCTTGCAAACTTACTGGTTATTTTATTGGGCATGATAAGAAATATGTAGGGATAATGAGATTGCATGAAAATATTGAAATGGAAAAAATTCAAGAAGTTATTAATAAAAAATTTCTTGGGAAGATAAAACAAACTCCTCCTGTGAAATCGCGTGTTGCTCGTCGAGAAAGAGAAAGAGAAATTAAAAGTTTTGAATTGCTGGAACGGGATAAAAAAGACATTTTGTTTAGAGTTGGGTGTGAAGGAGGTACATACATACGAAAATTATGTTTGCATCCAAATACAGAGATTTTATCCAAAGAGGGGTTGATCAAGATAAATCAAATTGATAAAAAAAATAATGTGTGCACATTAAATGAAAAAAATATAAATTACAAAAATCCATCTGCTTTTCAAAAAATAATCTCTCCAAATAAATTAATTAAGATAAAAACTTCTTCTGGAATAGAGTTTATTGTTACCCCTGACCACCAAATGTTAGTCTCCACGGAAGAGGGTTATAAAATGAAAGAATGCACACAATTGAATACAGAAGATTATTTGGTAAAGAATAAAAATTTTACATTAAATGAAAAAGAATATACTATCTCTGATATGTTAGATGACGATTATTTAATTGAACAACCCGAAATCAAGGAAATTTGCAAACAGGCTATGATTAAAAAATATGGGAGTATAAAAGCAATGAATCGAAAAATTAAATTAGATAGAAAGGCATTTTTAAATAATTCAAGTTATGCAATATCTATAAAACATCTAAAATTATCTGGTGTTTATGAAGATGTCAAAAGTAAATTAAAGATATTCAAAACTCCAAAAGGAAAAATAATAAAGATTAAAAGATTAACAGAAAATCATTTTTATCTTATGGGTTTAATAGCTTCTGATGGCAATAATACTAAAGAAAAAGGAACCAAGAGATATACCAGAATTAAATTTCATAATAAAGAAAAAAAATTAATTGACAAATTTATAGAGATTTACACAGAATTATTTCCAACAATAAAAATTTCAAAAAAAAAGGTGAGAGAAAATCTTTTTGAGTTAGATAGTTCAAATAGTCTCTTTGCATCTATTTTAAAATATTTTGGCATAGTAAGTCCAGAAAGAGATTCCGAATTATTGCCTATTTTATATTGCAAAAAAGAATATGTTAAATCATTTCTTAAGGGATATTTTGATGGTGATGGCAATGCTTTCTTCTCAGAAAAGAAAAAGAAAAATGGACATTATTCAAATATAAGAATTTATTGTGTTCACTATCCCATCTTAAAGAGAATTCATCAAATGCTTTTAAAAATTGGAATTTGGAATAAGATAATTGAAACAAAAACAAATTTTTCTGAAATGTTTTGTATAGAATTAATGGATTTGGAATCTAAAAGAAAATTTGCTAAGGAAATTAGTTCATACCATCCCTTAAAAAAAAAGTATTTGGATAAAATATTAAATCACAAAAATACTAATTACGAAGGGGATTCTAGATATATTGGATTTCACTATAAAAAATTCCTTGAAGAACACAAGACAAAACTAAATTCCTTGGGAGGGAACTTACATAGGCTGATAAAATCATCATCACCTCTAACAATTAGAACATACAAAAAAGCGAAGAAAATTCTTCTTTTACCTGAATTAGATGATTTAATTATAGAAAAAATAAAAGAAATAAAAATTCTCAAAGGAGAGGATTATGTTTATGACATGACAATCCCAAAAACACATAATTTTTTAATTGAGACCGGTTATATCTCATCAAATTGTCATGATTTGGGAAAAGAGATTGGAATTGGGGCACACATGCTCGAACTCCGACGGACGGACGCAGGAATTTTTTCAGAAGAAAATTCTGTGAATCTTTATGATTTTGAAAAAGCAGTTGAGGAATATAAAAATGGAAAATGGGATTTATTAAAAAAAATTATAATTCCTGCAGAAGAAGCAATTAAAAAGGTTTATCCGGTAGTTGAAATAAAGAGAGATAATTTAAAACAGATTTTTACAGGCAAGCCCATTTATAAAAATGATTTAGTCAAGAATGAAAAATTTGAAAAAGGGAAAATTGTTTGTTGTTTTTGTGGAAAGAGATTTATAGGTATGTATAAAATCAGCGACGATAAAAATATTTTTGCAAGAGGAGAGTTTGTGGTGCAGGAAATAAAATGAGACACTTCATATATTTTTCAGCAAAAGCATCGACGAGTGGAAAGGCACTTTCTGGAAATTTAATGCATGCAGGGAGAATGGACATTGCAATTCATAGTTTTATTCAGGGAGTTTTTTTGTCGCATGATTTTCGCAAAGATGTTGTTTTTCATTTTGTCTTTTATGGAATGCCAAACCCACCAAAACATATTGAAATTCAAGTTAAAGAAGACACGCCAATCAGTAAAAAAGATGTTGCAAAAATTATTCAAAGATTGTTGTATAAATACCATGAAGGAAAGAAAAAAGAAGTTCTGCCAGGTTGTTTTATTGAGAAAAAAAGTTTTTTGAAAGTTATTGAAGAATTGGAAAATTCAGGAAGTGAGATTTTTATTCTGGATAAAAAAGGAGGAGATATTAGAAAAATTAAAATTTCAGAAAATTGTGCTTTTGTTATTGGCGACCAAGATGGACTTCCTAAAAAAGAATTGAAAAGATTAAAACAAATTGCGACGCGTGTTTCTGTTGGAAATAAAATATATTTTGCTTCGCAGGTTGTAGCAGTTGTGAATAATGAGTTAGATTACCGAGGAATATAAAATTTAATAAACTCCTGTACATTATTCTAATTATGAAAAAATCAGTTCGACTTTATATTACAGGAAGTGTGCAGGGGGTTTTTTTCAGGTTGTTTGTGAAGCAGAATGCAGAGAAAATAGGGGTGAATGGTTTTGTACGAAATCTTGAGGATGGACGGGTTGAAATTTTTCTCGAAGGAGATTCTGATAAAGTTAATTCAATGACTGAAATTTGCAAAAAAGGACCGCGTCATTCGCAGATACGAAATGTTGAAATTAAGCCAGAGATATTTCAGGGCTTTAGAAATTTTAAGGTGTTGCATATCTAACCCCAAAGTGATAAGAATTTTATTTAAAGATTGGTTTTTATTCTTTATATAAGTATAGCATATTTAGATGGAAAAAAATTTCATAATAATAAGAGGACCTGCAGGAGGTGGAAAAACAACTATTGGTGTTGGGTTGGCAAAGGAACTTAAAGGAAAATTTATTTGTTTTGATAAAATTCTAAAAGAAAATAATTTGGGTTATCTCTCTGGAGAGAAATGGGTCCTAGAAAAAAAATGCCTAAAAGGTAATAAGATTGTGCTTAAAAAGATATTGGGAAAATTTAAGAATAAAAATGTTGTTATAGAAGGAAACTTTTATCATAAAAAACAAATAGAAGATTTAGAAAAAAATCTTCCAAAAACGCCTAAAATATTTACGCTTAAGGCGAATGTTCCAACCTGCCTTGAAAGAGATAAAACGAGAAAACCTCTTGGTGAAAAGGGAATAAAAGATGTCCATAAATTAGTTTCAAAATTTGATTATGGGAAAATAATTGAAACAGAAAAGAAAACAATGCGAGAAGTAATTAAAGAAATTATTTCATTTTTATAAAATGATATTCACAAATTCTGACGGAGGATGCCGCGGAAATCCAGGACCTGGTGCAATTGGTGTTATTGTGCGAACAAACAAAACAATCCTCACAAAATACAGTGCGTTTATAGGAAGACAAGTTACAAACAATATTGCTGAGTATGAAGCATTGATTAAAGCACTTGAATTAGCATCTCAATTTGGAAAAGAATTAACTTGTTATCTTGACTCTGAACTTTTGGTTAATCAGCTTCTTGGAAGATATAAAGTCAGAAATCATCGGCTTTTGCCGTTATTTTTGAAAGTCCAGAAACTTCAGGAAAATTTTGATTTGATAAAATACAAATATGTTCCTCGATGGAATTATTATCAAAAAATTGCAGATGAAATTTTAAACAAAGAGTTAAGCAAGAGGGGGTTTTGGAAAAAAGTTTGGCGAAAGAAATAAATCATTAGATATAAAAACTATTTTTCTTTTCATTAAATATGGGGCGTGAACAACAGATAATTGATGAGAGGCTGAGAAAAATAAAAGAGATGAGAAAAAATAAAATTAATCCTTATGCTTACAGATTTGATAAAAAACAAAATTGTGCAGAATGTTTGAGTTTGAAAATTGGCTCGAAAATTAAAACTGCGGGAAGGTTGATGACGACGAGGAATTTGGGAAAAATTGCTTTTGCGAATTTGCAGGACGCGTCGGGGAAAATTCAGATTGTTTTGCAGGAAGGGGAGACCCCTGCGAAAGTGCGCGAGTTTTTTAAGAAGTTTGCCGACGCTGGCGACGTGGTTGGAGTTGAAGGAGGGATTATCAAGACGCGGACAGGAGAGATTTCTATTCTTGTTAAGAAATTGGAGATTTTGAGCAAGGCGGTTTTGCCGTTGCCTGAAAAGTGGCACGGGTTAAAGGATATTGAGGAGAGGTATAGGAAGAGATATCTTGATATGAATATGAATCCTGAAGTGAGGAAAATTTTTGAGACGCGCGCGAGGATTTTGGAAGTGATGCGGAGTTTTATGAAGGAGAAGAATTTTGTCGAGGTGGAGACGCCGTTGTTGCAGACGATTTACGGCGGTGCGTCGGCGAAGCCATTCAAGACACACTGCGACGCGTATGATTCTGATTTATATTTGAGCATTGCACCGGAATTATTTTTAAAAAAATGTCTTGTTGGCGGATTTGACAGAGTTTATGAGATTACAAAAAAATTCAGAAACGAGGGAGTTGATAGACAGCACAACCCAGAGCACATGACAATTGAGTGGTATCAGGCATATGCGGATTACAGCGACGGCATGGACTTATTCGAGGAGTTGATAAAGAAAATCGCGAAGGAGATTTTCGGGAAATTTGTTTTTGAATATCAGGGGCAGAGGATTGACCTGAGCAAGTGGAAGAGGATGGGAATTCTCGACGCAATTAAAAAATATCTTGACGAGGATGTTTCAAAAATTAAGAGCGACGCTGAGGCGAAGAAAATCGCGAAGAAGCACGACATTGATGTTAATGGAATTACGAGGATTAATTTGCCTGATGAGTTGATGAAGTTGTTTCGGCACAAATTAATTCAGCCGATTTTTCTGACAGATTATCCGATTGAACTCGCGCCGTTGGCAAAACCAAAACGCGGAGATCCGACCAAGGCAGAGATTTTTCAGCCGTTTGTCGGAGGCATGGAATTAGGAAGAGCATATTCAGAGTTAAATGACCCTGCACTTCAAACAGAGCATTTTGAAGAACAGGAAAAGGAGAGAGCAAAAGGAAACGAGGAGGCGATGGAAACAGACAGGGATTTTGTGACTGCACTGGAACATGGAATGCCACCTGCGTGCGGAGTTGGAATTGGGATTGAGCGAGTTGTGATGCTTTTTACAAATTCGTCGTCGATAAGAGATGTTATTATATGGCCGTTTATGAAACCAAGTGGGGAAATAAAATGAAATCACCATCAAACGAACTAATTGATGAGGAGAAATATTCTTTAGAAACTTACAAAAGTAAGAAAAAGAAACTTGAAGCAAAATGGATAAAACTTCCTTCAACATTGAGGTTTATAGAATTTTTAAAACATTATATTAAAGAGAAATTTATTCAAAATTTAAGAAATTTTAAATCTCAAAAATGAATTTTTTTCTCGCAGTAAAACTTTTTAACCCCTTCCTCTTTTTATAAAATGGACCTCAAAAAGTTAAAAGAAAAATTAAAGGGCTTTTCGAAGAAGGATATTATAATTACCCGCCACGCAGAGTTGCAGGCTTTTATAAGAGAGGTAGAATTAGAAGAAGTCCGGGAAAATATCATTAATCCAAAGAGACTTGTTTATGCGAGGAGGCAAGAGGCGACAAAGGAAAGCGAGGGAAAATATGACTGCTATTTTGCTTACTCAAAACATTTATACCATCGATATGCTCTTGTTGTCAACGGAAAAGTTATTATAGTCACGATCATTAAAATAAATAGAGATTGGCAGAAGGCGATTGGCTAAAATGGAAAAATTTAATTTTGATTACGAAAGTGAAAGTGACGATTTATTTATTTATTCAGAAGGGAAAAAATCAGCAGGGGCAGTAGAGTTTGGCAGTTTTATCCTGGATTTTGATGACAAACATAATCTCGTTGCTATACAGATAATGAATGTTTCAGAAGTTCTTGCAAAAATTCTTTCTAAAATGGTGGAAGTTTCAAAGATAAAAGAAATAAAAGCAGAGATTGTTAATTTCCGGAATATGGACGCGATTAAGTTTAGTATTTCCGACGGCAAGGTTAAAGAAAAAGCGAATATTTTGATTCCACGTATCCGGGAAAAGAGTCCTGTTCTAATATATTAAAAAATGATTTCCCGCACTTCTGCTCTCGAACTATTAAAAAAATATCCGCAGAGAGACGCTGATATGAATCATTATTTTGAAAGTGAGGCAATTATGCGTGCGCTCGCAGAGAAATTTGGAGAGGATGTGGAATACTGGGGCATGCTCGGGCTTTTGCATGACGTGGATTGGGCAATTACAAAAAATAATCCGTCGGAGCATTTGAGCAAAGCTCCTGAAATTTTGAGAGACGTGGGTTTTGACGAGGAGTTTATCGGCGCTGTTTTATCGCATGATTGGGACACGAGATTCTTCTGCAGTGGAAAGATAAAGTGCGCGAGAAGAAAGTTGAACACGCGCTTGCGTCGTCGGAAACTTTGACAGGAATTATTTACGCGTATGCGTTGATGCGAGGAAGAAAAATTTCAGATATGGAAGTTAAAGGTTTGAAAAAGAAATTTAAAAATCTGTCGTTTGAAAAGATTTTCTCTTTCCTCAATCATAAACATTCTTCCTATGCCCAATTTTCAAAACATACAGAACTTTAATTTCTTCTAAAACATCGACGATAATTCTGTAATTTCCAACTCTTAATTTATAACCTTTAATCTGAGATAAGTGTTTAAGGTAATAAAAAGGATTTTGTTTGCATTCTTGCAATTTATCCCAAATTCTTTTTTTAGTTTGCTCGTCTAATTTATTCAAAAAATCCAACGCTTTTTTATCAAACTGAATTTCATACATTTTACAAGCCGAGAATTTTTTTCGCCTCTGCTTCTGTATACAACTCCCCTTTCTTAATTCTTTCTCGCGCCTCTTTAATTTCCTTAACTGTTTTCTGGGAAAGTTTTGGTTCATCCTCGCATTTAGTCGCAATGTAGATTAATTTTCTAATTAATTCATTGTAACTTTCATTTTTGTATTGCTTGAATTTATCCAAATCTTCTTTTGTCTGGATATTCAAACGAATTGTTGTTTCAGTCATTTTATTTTCCATTATACATTTGTATACAATTGTATACTATTTAAATCTTTTTACAAACATCCAAAAAAATAAAAACCCCTCTTTCCTAATTTAATTATGGTATTAATTGTCAAGTCAAACATAAAAAAAGTTGTGCGGGAATTAGATAAAGAAAATTCTGTGTCAAGTGTTGCTGAAGAAGTTGGAATGGCAATGGAGCGAAAAGTAGAGGACTTGCTAAGAGATGCAATTAAACGCGCAAAAGAAAATCACCGACGGACTTTGCACGCGAGGGATTTGTAGAAAATAATAAAAACTTCTTATTCTTATTTCTTTATGGAAAGAATAAAAAAAGAAAGAAAAGAAAAAATTATTGAAAAAATTAATCCAGATAATTATGAAATCTCGTGGAATGAAGAAGGTGTTCCGTATAAATTCAAAAAAAAATCAGAGATAAAAAAAGGGCGGAAGTCGCGGGGGCAGGGAGCGAGGTTTGAGCTGAAAGTTCGCGAGGAATTGGAAAGCAGAAATTGGATTGTTACAAAATGGATGAATAATATTGATTTGGAAAAAGGAAAAATTATTCCAGCAAAAAGAAAATACAACCCATTCAAAAAAGTTCTAGTAATTGGAACTGGTCTCCCGGATTTTGTTGCTTTCCGACGATACGGAGAGAAATGTGAAGTAATTGGAGTTGAAGTTAAAATAAACGGAATTCTTTCAAAAGAAGAAAAAGAAAAATGCAAATGGTATTTGAAAAACGGAATTTTCTCTGCAATTTGGATTGCAAAAAAAGGAAAAAAACGCGGGCAGATTGAGTATGATGATTTTGCAGAAAAGTATAACAAAACTTAAAATCAAGTTATTCTTATTATTTTATGAGATTATCGTTGGTATTTATAATTGTAGTTTTTTTAATTAATTTTGTCAATGCGTCGTGTTCTGATAATCAAATTGATATTAATTCTGCGTCATTGGAAGATATGATGAAAATAAAATGGATGGGAGGAAAGGGAACTGTAGCACAAACAGTAATTGATGCAAGACCTCTTTCAAATTTAGATGATTTATCGAGGGTAAGC
>CAZEFN010000067.1:0-2672 GCA_964511585.1 Candidatus Woesearchaeota archaeon | reverse complement strand
ATATCACGATTACTTATGATGGAACTTCTCCGACAGCGTCTGCTTCTTGCAATCCTTCTTCTGTTTATGTTAATGATGTTGTTACCTGCACATGTGATGGTTCTGATAATGGTTCTGGAATTAATAGTGCTTTAACTACTGCATCTTCAACTCCGTCGACATCAAGTTCAGGAACATGTACTTATAGTTGTAGTGTAACTGATTATGCAGGAAATACTGCGAGTTCTTCTGCTAACTATGTTGTTAATGCAGTAAGTTCTGGTGGTGGAAGTTCAACAACAAGTTTTTGGAAATCAACACATGCAATCAGCGACGAGGAATTTCAAAATAGTTATACAAAACAACTTTCAAAAACAGAAAGAATAAGAGTTAGTGTGAATAATGAATATCATTATGTTGGAGTTAGAGAATTAACAGAAACATCTGCAACTATTGAAATTACGAGTGAGCCAGTTCAGGTAAAGTTAGAAATTGGACAAGATGCAAAGTTTGATGTAACTGACGACGGATATTATGATATTTATGTTCTATTGAATTCAATTACTGGAGGGAAGGCAGAGATTACAATTAAAGAAATTAATGAAGAAATTCCAGAAGGTGAAAGTGTAGTTTCAACAACTGGTGAAGAGGTAACTCCAAAAGAAGGGGGAAATGTTGAAGCAAAAAGTTATAATTGGATTTATTGGATTGTTGGAATAATTATTGTTTTAATTGTTGTTTGGTTTGTTATATCCAAAAAAAGAAAAAATAAAGAATATTTTAATAAACCCCAGGAATATATTTCCACTTAACTTTCTTTTTGTATTCAATGTAATCAGCGTCGGCAGATAGATGTTTTTCTTCTGTGATTGTTCTGAGATGATAAATAAAACTCCATGCAGACATACTTAATATTGCTGGAATTGATGCAACTGGAATTATTGTGAGCCACCATGCGAGATTTTTTGAGATGTATGCAGGATGACGAATTATTGAATATGGAAAGCGTGTTACAATTCCACGATTTGTGAGATTAGAGCATCGTGTTCCAAGTGAGAGTGATGCTCCGACATAAATTAATAATAGAAAAATAATTATAATTCTGATTATTGTCGTGATTATTGGTGTTGAGAAGATTACATAATCATTTGCAAACCAGTCAATATAACCGACGAGAAAAGTGTTAAAAGGAGGGTAGCAGGCGAGTGTGACTGCCCAGCCCAAAAATGTTGGTTCTACTGAACGAATTGTATTTTTTAGAATTCCTGCTTCAAACATATAGCCGAACGAAAACCATAAAGTATCGACGAGAAAAATTGTCGTTAGTGCAAATGGGGATATTAAATTATTGAAACCATAAACTGAGAATAAAGATGAAATATTTAATTGAGAAAATTGATTCTTGAAAGAAAAATAATTATTAAAAAAGAAATTTAGCATTATTGGAATAAAAAATATTTTCACGACGACGAATAAAAAAGCAACTTTTTCCTGTTTTGTGATTTGCTTGAATTTTAATTTTATTGTTTTGAAAACTAATCTAAAAACTAATTCTCCTTTTGTTATTTTTATTTTTTCAAACGAGATAAAGAAATAATAGATAAACCCCAAAATTGTGTAAGTGACCGCGAGATAAAATAGCGTCGAATATGTTTCTTGTTTTAGAAAATTTTGATAATATGAAAATGATTTGTAAAAAAGAAAAACCAGCCAGATTAAAATTAAATTTAAAAAAAACCCTTGAAATCTTTTGATTTCTTTTTTAAACATATCAGAAAAATACGGGAGAGTTTATAAATTTGGTTTTTGTTTTTCTAAAATGGAAGCAAAATTAAAAATTTTCCAAACATTAAAAAATTTCATAGAGGTTATTTTTAATGGAAGATAAAAAAAATGCAGAAAAAGATTTTTCTACGTCGTCCGCCGAAGCTTCGTCGAACGATTGGATGATTGGCGATTTGCATATTCATTCGCGTTTTTCGAGGGCGTGTAGCACGTCTATAAATTTTGAAAATCTTGTAAAGTGGGCGAAGATTAAAGGATTAAATTTGTTGGGAACTGGAGATTTTACTCATCCAATTTGGTTTGAAGAAATTAAAAAATTAAATTCCAATAAAAAAGGGTTTTATTATCTCGGAGATTTTCCTTTTATTATTTCTGGTGAGATTAGTTTAATTTATACACAAGGGAAAGGAAGGAGAATTCATCTTGTTGTTTTAGTTCCTTCAATTGAAATTGCTGAAAAAATTAATTCTTATTTTGATACAAAAGGAAGGAGGGATTATGATGGACGCCCGATTTTCAAAATCTCGTGCGAAGAATTTGTCAGAGAGATGAGAAAAATATCGTCGGAGATTGAGATAATTCCTGCTCATATTTGGACGCCGTGGTTTGGAGTTTTTGGAAGCATGTCTGGTTTTGATTCTTTGAAAGAAGCATTTGGAAAAGAATTTGAAAATGTTCATTCGATTGAAACAGGAATATCGTCGGACCCTGAAATGAACTGGAAAATTAAAGAATTAGAAAAAAAATCAATTGTTAGTTTTTCAGACGCACATAGTTTTTGGCCGTTTCGTTTGGGAAGAGAGGCGACGATTTTCCGACGCTGTGATTCTTATTCTGAGTTAATTAAACAAATCAGGGAAAATAATTTTATTGGGACAATTGAGACAAATCCAGCTTATGGGAAATAT
>CAZEFN010000066.1:0-11653 GCA_964511585.1 Candidatus Woesearchaeota archaeon | reverse complement strand
CATCCTTACCAAAAACATTTCCTGAAAAACCCTGATTATCAAAACTTATTTTTTTAATTCTCAATTTACCTGGATTTCCTATTGTTGAACATTCTGTAATTTCTGAAATATTTGTTGTTGAGGGGGGTGTTGAGGCTGAATAAGTTGTCCAAACAATATTATCTAATGCAACATATTGGTCTTTTACATTTCTTAATTCAATTATAATATTTCCTGTAGTATTAATATCATTCACAGAAAATGTTTGTGTAGATGTATCATTGAACAAAGTTGAAGTTCCTTTTGGAGTACTATTAATAAACAACTCAACTTGAACACCTCCTATTGTTGTAGATGCTTTTTTTAATTGAACAGAAAAAGAACCAATTCCATTTGAAATTGTATTTGAATAAACTTTTCCACTTTCGTTTCTAAATATTAACCTTTATTATTAATAGCATAAGTAGTTGTATCTTTTGCATCAACATAATTCCAAGTAACACTATTATCTCCAACAAAAGAATCATCAGAATATGTTCCACCTAAAACGGAGTTTTCAAATGTTTCAGTATAAGTAACTGCACTAACTCCTCCGACGAGAAATACCAACGCGAAAATGCTTGCGAACATTAATGTGAAAATTTTGTTTTTCATTGTTGTAATTTTGGAGTTACTATGCGTTTATAAATTTTTCTGTGATTGAGAACATAGTTCTTTTTTGGAATTTCAAAAGTTTTATATACGACAAAGCATTGTTTTTTAATGGTGATTATTTCAAAAGAAAATTCGTGGAGTGCATGGGCGTTTTTGATTGGTGTTGTTTTGGCTGTGCTTATTGGTGTTGGGACGTCGTCGCTTATTCCTATAACTTCGATTGTTAAACGCAGTCCGCAGATTTATGCTATATTAGTTATACTCGGTTTGGTTATTGGTTTCACGACAAAAGTTGATAAAAAAGACACGCAGACATTTCTTTATACTAGTGCTATATTAGTTATTGTCAGCAAGTTTGGAATGGACAGCGTGACTGGTTCGCTGATTGGAATTGGCGTCGGAAGTTTGGTGTCGTCAATATTTGGTGCATTGTTGACTTTATTCGTCCCTGCGACAATTATAGTTGCACTAAAAAATGTTTTCTCAATTGCAAGGGTTTAATATAGTTTTTTAAATATAGAAATTCTTAAAAGTAATAAGAGGTAAAAACATTATGGGAAAAATAAATGCTTCAGAAATTGTGGATATTATCGTCGGTGTTTTAGCAAGTTCTTATGGTAATCTTGGTTATACTGGTTTTAAAATACATTCAATAAAACCAAACGGAAAGAAAGATACATCTATTGTTAAATATAGTTTTATACCCAGGAGTGAAACAAAAGAAAGAATATTTTACGACGCAAGAATAGATATTAGGGATAAAAAATTAGTTGAATTTAAAGAGATTAAAGAAACAGAATTAGAAGATGATAATAGATAATCCACAGGGTTTAAGATTAGATATTTTTACTATAAAAAAATTTACTCAAAACGGGGTTATTGCTGACACAAATATATTATTTAATTTATTTATCTCAAAGTATATTGATTGTAATGAAAATAAGAATTATCTATACAAAAAAGCAAGAATTTCAAAAAAAGAAATTTCCTGCTTAAATGATGTTCTTGCGAATTTAAGAATTCCGAAATTGATAATAACCCCCCATATATTCTCGGAATTTATTAATAAAATAAGAAATGAATTAAAAGAAGATTGCAAGGGAATAAATAAAAATTCTTGTGAAGAAATAAAAAATTTTTTTGAAATTTATGTGAATAAAAACGATTTAATAAATCATCAGAAATTTTTGGATTTTGGAAATGATATCTCTTTAATTTTTGCTACTGAAAAACAGATAAAAGATTATAAATATGCTACAATAATATCCTTTGATGGAAGATTTTTGAAAGAATTTTTTGGAAATGAAAAAAATGAAAACATCCTGGCAATAAATTTAGGGATATTGAAATATTTTTATTAATGGATTATCTCAATTCACCAATATTAACAATTCTCGAATCATCCATATCAAGACGCGGGCATGCAGTATTAACCCAACTTTGAATTTCTGGAAAATTTTCAAATTGTGATGTTTCTATATTATTGCATAAGAAAATAAATGATTCTTTATCTTTTAGTTTGCTTTTTAGTTCAATTGCTTTTTTGAGATTTTGCTGTCCTGGTTTTGTTGAAACAAGAATTCCGATTTTTTTTGCATTTAGAAATTTCACATAAGATGATTTTTTTCTTTGCTGGAATAGTTGAATATCTTTTTCAGATATTTTTTCAAGTTTTTTGCAGTCATATATATAGGCCGTCAGATTTGTTGAATACGCGAGAGAGGTTGCGTGGAATTTTCCGTCGCTGATTAATAATACTGCATCTGCTGAGATTTTTGGCTTTGAGCATCCGAGGACTTGCAAAAAGTCAGTTATGTTATGATTTTGCCCAAGAATTTGTTTTATTTGTTCTGCCTGTTTTTTATATTGAACTGAATAGCAAATTGCAATTCTTTTTGGAAGTTTTTTGGAAATTTCCAGAAGATTAGATTTTTCTATTTCTAATTTTGAATTTACTGGAATGAATAAAGTTTTCATAAGGAAAGAAACAGAAAGAAGTTTTAAAATTATCTATAAGGTACATAAGGGTTTTCTAAATCTACCCTTCTTGCATGATGTTTGAAATATTCTTCAGAAGCAACTTTTTTTGAACCTCTTTTTGCAAGTTCATTTGTCTGTTGAATTGTCAGAGGTAAAGATTCTCCTTTTATTAATTCTGTAGAATTATCTTCTTCTAAAAATATATCTAAATTATCCCTTTTAGTAAGTATCAAATTTATTCTTTGGCTCTTGTTTTGATTGACTTGTTTCTTTTGAAATTTTTGCGAACGAGGGTGTAACAATCAATGTATTTTCACCGAATCCGGCAATAGAACCCTCAAGTGCATCTGTTGTTTTTTTTATTTTTGAAACAGCACGCTTTAATTCAATGGAGTCCTTTTGTCTTAATGTCTTTATGTCTATCACAGCAATTGTATATCCCTGTCTTAATGCATTTAGAATTTCATTCACATCTTCATAACTTTTCATTACAAATAATTTTACAAGAACTTTATTTTCTTTTTCTTCTTTTCCTAAATCAATTTCAAGATACTCGTCGTCAAAATCTTCAGACGAAGACATTGCTTTTTTTAATTTTTCGAACATAATAAAAACATATTGGGCAGATTTATAAAGATTTCTGTGATTTTTTGAACATTATTTCTTTTTTTTATCCAGAATTTCTTTTTGCAAGTTTTCTGCTTTTTCAGAAAGATTTGCCTCTTGTTTTTCAAATGAATTGAGACGGATGCTGAGGAGTTTCTCTTTGTTTTTCAAATCATCAATCATTTTTTTCTTGTCTGATTTTACCATTATTTGCCCGATGATTTTGAAAACATCCTCGCCTGCTTTTTCAATTTCTTCAAGAGCAGATTGTGTTTCAGAGAGTTCCATCTGAAATGCCTGTTTTTGCATTAGCAAATTTTGCAAACTATGTTCTAAAATTTGCAATTCCTGAATTTTATTTTCGTCTGACATTTTATTAGATTGCGTATGAAAATTAATCGGCTTTTATTTTTTTTACGATTGTTCGTGGTTTGAAGAAGATTTTACTTCCACAAGTTGGACAAACAAAACGTTTTTTCAATTCATCGCTTTTTATTTTCTTGTTGCATTTAAAGCACTTATATGTTGCCATTTTATTCTAAATGATAAACACCTCCTGCGAATTTTTTATCACATCTTGAGCATTTCCAGATTCCTTTTGAAAGTCGCTTGACACCTAATTTGCCACAAAAAGGACATTTTTGTTTTTTGCGTTGTTTCTCTTCAACTTTCACGAGCTTTGCTCTTACTCGTTTTCCATATCTTACTCCGAATCTTCCTGCTGATTTTGTTTTTTTTAATTTTGTTGGCATACGAGGAAACCCCTTGTTTTCCTTCTACTCGTGCCCACACTCGTTTGTATTGTGAGGCTAAATTCGTGTAAACACTCGCTCCTTCCTCGAAATACTGAAGGGTGGCATCTTCTAAATGCCTTCGACGGATGCCACATAAGGAAAACATTTATTATATATTAGGAAATTATTTGTTTTTAAAAGTTTGGTAGGAGATTTTAACACAAAGAAAATTCATAAGTTATATTAACAAATTGGTTTTCTCCATCGTCGTCGCAGATTATTCATTTTTTAGACAATTTATATTTTAAGGTTTTATTTTTTATTTTGATAATCATAATTTCGCCTTTTGATAAAAGAATTCCTCCTTTCCAATCATATTCGCCTTTGTAATCTCCGTCTAAAAAATGGTTTTTGTGTCTTTCTTTATCATTTTTAAAAATGGGGCTGCCCGGATTTGAACCGGGGTCACGAGGTCCCAAACCTCGAAGGCTACCAGGCTACCCCACAGCTTTATGCCTAACAAACCATTCAATAGCTTGTTAAAGTCCCATACTAGGGGGAAGCTTACAGTCCCATTATTTTAACCAGCCAATTTTCTTTATAAAATTATTGTTGTGAAGAGTTTTAATTCTAAATCTTAATATCTTAACTTTAGTCCCATCTTTTCTTGGTTTAATAGAATAAACTCCAATAGGCGTTGTTTCAATCCCATTTTCTTTAAGAATACTTCTAATCTGATTCATAAAATCTACACCATTTTGTAAAAGTTGTTCAGATTTACACATATTAATTGAGATTCTTGGATTTTTTCTTTTTTCTTTCATAGAACCTTCGCATAGATATGCAATTTTTGTAAATTCTTTTGCAAATTTTTTATTAAAAAATATCCAATCAGGAATTAAATACTCTTTAATTGTTTTCGAGCCCTTCGGAACTCCAAGGGACTCTAACTCTCTGCAAATTTTTCTAGAGAAAACGCGATATTTATGTGTTTTATTTTTTCCTGCCCCACCATCATTAAAATAATATTTCCCCCTAATGTTAAATTTTTTATCAATCAACCTTTCAAAATTTTTTAAATCAGAAACACTTTTCGAAGAAAGAAAAAAACATTTGAGATCTTTATATAAATGTCCATCAAAAAATAAATAAGAAATTATTCTCACAGATTCAGATCTTTTTTCATAAGTTACCTAATAGACCCATACTTATAAATTATTTCTTTTTCTCTTCTTTCTTCGCTTCTGGCGTTGCTACCTTAGCAGGTTCTTCTTTTTTCTCCTCGGCTTTCTTTGCCTCTTGTTCTTTCACGAATTTTTCCTGCTGTGATTTTACTTTTGAAAAATATTCTTCAAGTTCTTTTTTCTTTTCTGGAGGAGTTTCTGTTTTTTCCTCTTTGATTTCTTTATCATATTTTCCAGAATTAATTTCTTCAATGATTTCAACAGGAGATTTATTTTCAATTAAGATCCCTAAAGAAACGCAACTCCCTGCAATTGTCTTTACTGCGGATTTTAAATCCTTGCATAATAAATTTGGGAATTTTGTTTTTGCAATTGAAATTATTTGCTCAATCGAAGTATTTGCCACATTTACTTTTGCTTGCATTCCAGAGCCCTTTTCTATTCCAATTTCTTTTTTTAATAATTCTGCAACAGGAGGAGAGAAAACTTTTACTTCAATATTTTTTGTGTCTAAATTAATTTCAAGTTCAACAGGAACTTTCATTCCTTTGAAATCTTTTGTTGCCTCATTTACTTTTTGAATTACATTATTAACTGGAACGCCTGCTGGGCCAAGTTTCTGACTGAGTGCAGGTCCTGGCTTCATTGCTCCTCCTTCTGCTAAAAGTTTAATTTGCATCTTCATTCTCCTGATTTTCTCTCACACGCTTTCCCTTTCGACGCGGATTGGTGATTTCTTCCCGCACCTTGAAGGAAATCACATAATTTAATTTTGAATTTTTAATTTGCATTTTAATTTTTAAAAGGAAAGGTAGTTAATTTAGATTTTTTTTCTGTGAGAACTGATAATCGACTTTGCAGATTTTTTACCATAGTATCATATCTAGCTGCTCTCCTCCTATCTCTCTATAATCTAATTGATTTTGTTTTTGAAATTCTAAAATAGATTTTATATCTGTTATAGAAGGCATTCTTATTTTTCTGTTATATTCTTCTAACCATTTATTCATTTTCTTCTCCTTCTTCACGACGGATAACTTTCACATTGTCAATTTTAACTGTTACTGGAAGTGGGACAACAGCCCCTAATAAACTTACTGTAACTTCTTCTTTTTGCTTGTCGATTCTTGTGACTTTTGCTTTTTCCTTTTTGAATGGTTCTGAAATCATTTCAACTATGTCTCCCTCCTGAATTGAAATATCTTCAACAGATGGCTCAATCATGTTTTTAACTTCTTCGTAAGTAATTGTTTTTCCAATTATTCCTTTTACATACGGCAAATTGAAAACTGCTTCTTCTGCAGAGTCGCGGTCTTCTGCCTCGAGCAAAATATATCCTCGCAATCCGTGCGGACGCGAAACAGAATAGACATTAAGTTCTTTTCTTCTTGCTCTTTCTGAAATCATATCGACGGCATTCTCTTCTTTGTTTGTCGTTACTTTTATTATGAAAATCATTTTCCATTAGCTCCGTCTAAGACATAACATCTTAGAAAGATGTAATTAATTAAAGATTTTAATTTAAAAAGTTATCTATACAAAAATTTTCATTATAATTGAAACCAAAAATCCAAACACACCTAAAATTACAATTCCTATTGCAGAAATTTTTGCAACCTGCTCAAATTCTTTTCTCGACGGTTTTTTCAATGCTGTCCAAACACGACGGCATTTTATATAAAAGGATTTTGTAGATTGAACTAATTGCGTCATAATTTAGATAAATAAAAAGAGTTTTTAAAATTATTCAAAAAATTCAATTCCTAATTCTTCTTCAATTTCTCTGTGACGAATTGATTCAATTGGTTCGCGTTGTCCAATTATTTGCGTGCTTTTTACACCAGTTACAATCAGCAGAACTCGAATTGATTTTTCCATATCGTCGGCGATTTGCGCACCCCATATTAATTTTGCATCAGGACTTAATTTGTTTCCCACACTTTCAATGATTTCCTTGCATTCATCCAGACTCATATTTGGCCCACCGATAATATTTACTAAAGCACCAATCGCGTCAGAAATATCAACATCAAGGAGGGGATTTTCTATTGCTTTTGTAATTGCATCTATTGCGCGATTTTCTGTGTCTGATTCGCCCATTCCAATTAAAGACACTCCTCCGTTGGACATTACTGTTCTTACGTCGGCAAAATCAAGATTAACTAATCCTGATGAAGTCACAAGTTCTGTTGTTCCTTTTACAGCATTTGTCAAAATCTCGTCGGCAATCTTAAATGCTGTGTGCAATGGCAAGCCCGGAGCGAGTTCTAATAATTTGTCATTTGGAATTACTATTAATGTGTCGACGACAGATTCCATTCTTTCTAATCCCTCCATTGCATTTTCAATTCTTTTTCTTCCTTCAATAGTGAATGGCAAAGTCACTACTCCAATTGTTAATGCTCCTTGTTTTTTTGCTAAATCAGCGACGACAGGTGCTGCTCCGGTTCCGGTTCCACCTCCTAATCCACAAGTTATGAAAACCATGTCAGAGCCAGCGAGTTTCTTTTTTATTTCTGTTGCAGATTCTTTTGCTGCTTCTTGCCCGATTTTTGGATTGCTCCCTGCTCCAAGTCCGTTTGTTAATTCTTTTCCAATTAGGATTTTATGGTCTGAATTTGCATACAACAAATCCTGTGCGTCAGTGTTTATTGCAATCAACTCTCCTCCTTTAATTCCAATTTCACGCATTCTGCTCAAAGAATTGCAACCCCCTCCCCCAACTCCAATAACCTTGATCTTTGCTGATTGCTTTTTCAGCATCTCGGCAAGTTCCTTATCAATTGTTTTTAATTCATTTTCAGAATTCATATTCATTGAAAAAGAACCCTCTTCTCTTTGGTAAATTTCTTCCATTAAGAAATAATATAAGTTAGATTTTTAAGGATTGTTGTGATAAAATTATTTAATCTTTCTTAACTTCCTTTCTAATTCATCAAATCTTTTTTTATTATTCAAATCAAAAACCCATTCAAAAAAAAGTATTGCTGGAAAAATCACGAACAAAGTTAAAATAAACCCCTCGAACGTCAGGCATTTAATCTGAGTAATATCCAAATCCATAAAAATTCCGTGAATTATCGATGCTATTGTAACAAGAATTGAAAAAATAAATAATATTAAAACCTGCTTTTTTAGAAAAGGAATTGATTGCATAAAGAACTAATTGCTTTTCTTATCTAAATCTTTTTTCTCGTCGGATTTTTCTTTTTTAGATTCTTCAATCGCCTTAACCTCTAAATCCAAATCAAAAACTTCCTTGAATTTATCTTTGAACAGCTCAACAAACTTTGCAAGTTGTTTTTCAACATTTAGAATTAATTTCTTATCTTGAATTTCAAAATCAAATTTTTTTTTGAAAAGAAATTCATTTAGTGCATTGATTTTGTCGTCTATTTTTTCAAGTTTTTTTAATATTTTAATTTTATATATGACTTCTTTTCCTGCAAGAGGATTATTGAAATCAACCATTACTCTGCCACCTGAAACAGACAGAACTTTTGCAACTCTTCCGTCAAACTGAAACATTGCTCCTGGAACGGGTTGTGTTTTGTGCTGTGCAAAAACTTTCAGAGGCATCATTTGGACAAAAGATGGTTCGCGTTTTCCAAATGCATTTTCTGGTTTTAACTCAATTTCATATTCGCTAATTTTCTTTCCAATTAAAAAATCATCAATCCCTTTTAGAAACATT
Source organism: Candidatus Woesearchaeota archaeon (assembly GCA_964511585.1). GTDB lineage: Archaea > Nanobdellota > Nanobdellia > Pacearchaeales > GW2011-AR1 > ARS1301. Next base: position 2,822 of record CAZEFN010000066.1, on the reverse strand, counting down.
CCCTGCCCAAGACAAAATATTAATGGCTTTGCTTCCACATCAAGTCCTGCTTTCTCAATATCTTTTTTAATATTTGAATCAAAGATTTCGCCACCCCTTACTTTGCCTGTAAAAGTTATTTCTATAAAATCATTTTTTTGCAACATAAAATAAATTTCACAAAAATGTTTATAAATGTATTTCTTTTTTTAGTTTATGGTTTTAAAAATTATCAATGCTACTGAAATAAAAGTGGGGACAAACATTATTCTTGATGGCGAGGTTTATACTGTTAAAAAAATTGACATCTCTAAAACAGGCAGGCACGGACATGCAAAGTGCCGTATTGAAGCTGTTGGAATAATTAGTGGAAATAAAAAAGTAATTGTTGTGCCAGGACATGAAAGATTTGAAGTTCCAGAAATAAGAAAAAACAAGGCACAAGTTCTTTCAAAAGGTGACAAAAAAGCAAGTGTTATGAACTTGGGAACATTTGAAACAATGGAAATTGATTGTCCTGAAGAAGATATTTTTAATTCTCTTGAAGAAAATGAAAACTGCGAGTATTGGGATGTTGAAGGGATTAAAATAATCAAGAGGAAATTGTAAAATGAGGGAAGAAGTTAAAATGAAACTTATGTTCTTGAAAAAAGACCAGAATATTACATCGCAAAAGTTGAAAATGACATTGGTACTCAAAGAGTCAAAGTATTCAGTATTGAAGAATTAATCAAAAAGGTTAATGCATTAACAGAAAAACCTTAAAAACTAACTTTTTCTAAAATAATAATGGCAGTCAAAATTCCAGAAGCGCAAAATCGAATGTTCAAAAATATTTTTGTTTGCAAAAAATGCAAGACAAAACAACGACTTGACCCGCAGAAAGTTCTGAAAGGAAAAGCCAAATGCAGAAAATGCAAGAAAACAGCATTTAGAACCTTGAAGAAAAAATAGATTAGTTTTTAAATAAAATTCCCTATTCAATAAAAAGATGGCGTTTATAATTTATGATATAATTTTGCTAGTATTATTTGTAATTGGTGTTTCATTATTTCTTTATAAAAAAAGAAAAAATCTGAAAAAAGAAGGTTTGCTATTTTTATACAAGACACCATGGGGATTAAATTTGATTAATCGTGTTGGAACAAAATACCCTCGGACGTTGAAATTTTTTAGTTATGTTTCTGTCTTTCTTGGTTATGTATTAATGATTTTTGTTTTATATCTTATTTTAAAAATGGTTTGGATTTATTTATTTAATTTAGAATTTGTAAAAGCAATAAAAGTTCCACCGATAATGCCAATTGTTCCTTATGTTGACAAAATTGTTCCAGGACTTCCTAGTTTTTATTTTATTTATTGGATTCTAATTCTTGCCATCATCGCGATAACACACGAATTTGCGCATGGAATTTATTCTGTTTATAACAAAATAAAAGTAAAAAGTACTGGCTTTGGATTTTTTCCATTTTTTCTTCCTGTATTTCTTGCAGCATTTGTAGAACTCGACGAGAAAAAAATGCAAAAACAAAAAATATTCCCTCAATTAAGTATTTTATCTGCTGGAACATTTGCGAATATTTTGACTGCAATTTTTTTCCTAATAGTAATGATTTTATTTTTCTCTCTTGCATTTCAACCAGCAGGAGTTGTTTTTGATGATTATGTTTATTCTGCTATCCCAATATCCACGATAACAATGATAGGGAACATATCTTTTGAAAATCCAACCTATGAAGAATTAATTTTGCTAGATGATTATGCAAATGTAAAAACAAGGGATAATGAATATTTTGAGGTTAAGGATTTTTTCGATGAAGAATTTGTTTTAGTCTATGAAAATTCTCCAGCCCTCTTAGGGGAATTAAAAGGAGCAATCATAAACATCGACGGAAAAAGTGTCCAAAATCTTGAAGAACTGAAAACTGAAATTAAGGGAAAAAATATTGGTGATGAAATAGAACTAATCACAAAAACAAATGAAGGGGAGGAAAAATATGAAATCACCCTCGGGAAAAATCCTTTTGAAGAGAATAATGCTTGGTTAGGAATTGTTTTTGAAAATTATAATACTGAAAGTATTGGCGGAAAAATTGCAGAGATAATTAATTCTGTTAAGGATAAAAATGTTTATTATGAACCAAAATTCGACGGAGTTTGCATTTTTATTTATAATCTTTTATGGTGGATTATTTTAATAAGCATAAGTGTTGCGTTGATTAATATGTTACCGGTTGGGATTTTTGATGGAGGAAGATTTTTTTATTTAACGATTTTAGGATTAACAAAAAACGAAAAAATTGCGAGAAAAAGTTTTAGTTTATCGACGAGCTTCTTCTTATTTTTGCTTTTATTAGTTATGTTTGCGTGGTTTATTTCTTTTTTTAGATAATGATTATTTTAAGAAAAATATTTAAACGATAAATTATTAATTTAATTAGAAAAAGAGCAGGATATAATCTTGCTAAATTTTTTGAATTAAAAAGAGGTTAAAACTATGGCAAAGAAAAAAGTAACAAAGAAGAAGGCTACTAAGAAAAAAGCAGCTAAGAAGAAAAAGAAGAGATAATTCTTCTTTACTTCATTTTTTCATTGTTTTATTTTAAAAAAATTTAAATTCTATTTCTTGTTTTTATTTTTATGATACCAGAAAAAATTAAAAAAATTCTGAGAAAACAACATTATTTTCTCGTCGGAGAACACTCTGCTGTACAAATTTGCAGATGGACAAAAAAATCCCTTCGGAACGAAGGTGCTTGCTATAAAGAAAAATTTTATGGAATTAAATCTCATATGTGCTGTCAAATGACTCCTGCAGTTGTTTGGTGTCAGAATAAATGTTT
>CAZEFN010000065.1:0-2708 GCA_964511585.1 Candidatus Woesearchaeota archaeon | reverse complement strand
AATAAAATGAGAAAACTAATATTCATACTGATTTTTCTGTCAATGCTTTCATTTGCATCTGCAGAAATAGTTCTGACAAAACAACCAAGTGAATTATATAATCTCGGCGACAAAATAACAATTCCAATAAAAATAACTACTTTTGAGGATATCCAAAAACTCTTCACAATGAAGTTGATTTGTAATGGAATAGAAACAGAAATATACAAGGAATATCTTTTCTTATCTTCTGGTGAAGAAGCATCAAGAACACCTTCAATTCCATTAATAAAAGATTTTATCGGACGTTCAACAGGAACCTGCAAAATAAAAGCAGTATTTGGTGAAGAGATAAAATTAACAAATGAATTTAAAATATCAGACGAGATAAAGATAATTTTAAAGAATGAAGAAAAAGAATTTTATCCCGAAGAAAAGATAGAAATAGAATTTGAAGCAATAAAAAAAGACAATTCACTTGTTGAAGGATTTGTAAATGCGACAATTGAAGGAGGCAACCTGACAGAAGCACTTGAAATATATGATATTGTAAACAACGGATACGGGTACATAACTTTTTCAATGCCCAAAAAAACAAAAGCAGAACAATATCTTATTAAATTAAATGTATTTGAAAAAGATTTAACAGGAGAAATAACAAATAAGGGTTTTACAAATTACAACATAAAAATATTGCAAGTTCCAACAAGTTTAGAAATTATCCTCGAGAATGAAAAAGTAGAACCAGGAACAGATGCAAAAATAAAAACAATTCTCCACGACCAAACAGGCGAAAAAATTCCCGCAATGTCAATAATAACAATTACAAATTCACAAAATCAGCTGGTAGAAAAAACAGAAATTGAAACAGATGAATATTTTGAACTCCCAATAATTTACAAAGAAATCCCCGCAGAATGGAAAGTTCATGCAATCTCAAATGAAATTGAAAGTGAATTAATATTTGAGATTATAGAGAAAGCAGAAATAAAAATAGAGATAATAAATAAAACCTTGACAATAACAAATATTGGAAATATCCCATATAATGATACAGTTCAAATAAAAATAAAAAACACAACATCAGACCTAAATGTAACATTGGGAATTGACGAGGAGATAAAATATGTCCTGACTGCACCAGATGGAAACTACAGCGTAGAGATAATAAAAAACAACGGAGAAAGTTACATAAATGAAAATGTCCTGCTCGCAGGTAAAGCAATTAGTATAAAAGAACCTTCACAAGGGATAATAAAAATAATAAGGCACCCAATTTCATGGATTTTTATGATTGCAATTCTTGGTTTTATGGCTTTCACAATTTTCAAAAAAGGTTACAATAAAAGATTCCTTGCATACATAACAGAAAAAAAAGCCAAAGCAAAACCCCTTTTAGAATTAAAAAAAGGCTCTCTATTAAAAACAAGAAATAAGGCAATTTTATCATTATCAATAAAAGGAGAAAAACAAAATATTGACTTAATTTGTCTAAAAATAAAAAATTTGAAAAATATTGATTCAAGAAAAGGACAAACAGAATCAACCCTTCAAAAAATAGTTACGCTTACAGAAGAAAATAAATCATACATTTATGAAAGCAACGACTCGATATTCCTTCTTTTCATACCGACAATAACAAGAACATTCAAGAACCAAGAAAAAGCAGTTAAACTTGCACAACAAATCAAAAATATATTAGAAGAACATAATAAAATGTTCAAGGAAAAAATTGAATTTGGCATCTCAATGAATTCAGGAAGTATCGTCGCTAAACAAGAAGATAATGATTTAAAATTTATGAGTATGGGAACATTAATAACAAGTTCAAAAAAAATTGCCTCAATCTCAGAAAAAGATATTTTCTTAAGTGAAAAGATAAAAGAAAAACTTCCCGGAAATATAAAGGTTGAAAAAAACGAAAAAGAAAATTTAACATTTTATACCATAAAAGAAATAAAGGACAGGGAAGGAAACAAAAAATTCATAAGCAATTTTTTACATAGAATTGAAGGGAATAAAAAAGATTAATTCTCTAATTTCAAAAATCCATTAACAATTCCTCTCTTAACTTCAAGATGTTTTTTTTCTAAATCGTCGATAAACTCAGAGATTTTATCTTTTCTTTCTTTATGAATTTTAAATTTCAACTTCTTTAATTTTGCATACAATAAAACTTCTTTGTCAAGAAATAAACACAAAGGAGTAATAATTTTTTTGTTTTTCTTTTTCAAATTCTCAATATCCCCTTCGACAAATTCATTAAAAATTTTATAAGAAATTAAATCAGTAGTCAGAGGAATTGCGAGTTTGTCAAATTTTTTTCCAGAAGTTAATTTAATTCTCCCTTTCTCGGCGACAATTTTTAAAATATTTTCTAGAACAACAGAACGAAAATCATTTTTTTTCTTATAAAAAACAACATCACAATTTTTCAGCATTCTAAACTTTCGAATTGTGTAAAAAACTTTTTTCTCAAACCAGCGGATGTAACAGGTTTTGCAAACTTTTCGTTTATTTGTGAACTCATAAACTGGTTTTATCTGGCATATGTGGCACATTTTACTTTAAACAATTAAACAGATGTTCTTTTTTTAAAATCAGATATCTGAATTTGCCTTGTAATAATTCTCTCGCATATCCCTGAATTACTGAAGAAGTAATTGCTTCTTTTCCTGAATTTTTTATAATCTCCATAACAGGAATAAAATCAGCATCTCCTGAAATCA